>NZ_CATQFV010000022.1:0-65036 GCF_958267435.1 Neisseria benedictiae | reverse complement strand
TGCGGAAACTTATCGGATAAAACGGTTTCTTGAGATTTTGCGTCCTGGATTCCCACTTTCGTGGGAATGACGCGATTAGAGTTTCAAAATTTATTCTAAATAGCTGAAGCTCAACGCACTGGATTCCCGTCTGCGCGGGAATGACGAAGTGGAAGTTACCCGAAACTTAAAACAAGCGAAACCGAATGAACCGGATTCCCGCCTGTGCGGGAATGACGAAGTGGAAGTTACCCGAAACTTAAAACAAGCGAAACCGAACGAGCCGGATTCCCGCTTGCGCGGGAATGACGGGATTAAGTTTTCAAAATTCATCAGAAATTACTGATTTAATAACATAAATTTTTTAGATTATAGTGGATTAACAAAAATCAGGACAAGGCGACGAAGCCGCAGACAGTACAAATAGTACGGAACCGATTCACTTGGTGCTTCAGCACCTTAGAGAATCGTTCTCTTTGAGCTAAGGCGAGGCAACGCCGTACTGGTTTTTGTTAATCCACTATAAGTCATTCCAGCGGCAATTTTTGTTGCTTTAACGGGATAGGCGGTTGGCGGTTGCGATAAAGGCGGCAACTTTGGCGGGGTCTTTTTTGCCTTTAGACGCTTCCACACCGCCGGATACGTCGACAGATTCAGCTCCGGTGATGCGGACGGCTTCGCCGACGTTTTCAGGGGTTAGCCCGCCGGCAAGCACCCACGGTTTGCCCGAATATTCCGCCAGCAGCGTCCAGTCGAAGCAGTGTCCGGTGCCGCCGTATTCCGAAGGATGGTAGGCATCGAACAGCAGTGCCTGAGCGTTGGGAAAACGGTGGGTGGCGTTTCGGATGTCTGATGCCGTCTGAACACGAATGGCCTTGATATAGGGGCGGTCGAACTGACGGCAGAATGCGTCGTCTTCGTCGCCGTGGAATTGGATAATGTGTATCGGTACTTCGGCAAGGATGCGGCGGATGTTTTGCGCGCTTTCGTTGACGAAGAGGGCGACAATGCTGACAAACGGCGGCAGTGCGGCGGTGATTTTTTTGGCGCGGGCAATATCGACGGCCCGGCTGCTGCCTTGGAAAAAGACCAGCCCGACGGCATCTGCACCTGCCGCTGCGGCGGCCGATGCGTCTTCCGGTGTGGTGATGCCGCAGATTTTGGTGCGGATTTTCCTCATTCGGTATTCCTTTATTTGGGAAACGGCGCGCTTGCACCGTTTCAGACGGCATTCTCGATCAGTCGATTTTGATGTATTCGACAGAAAGGATTTCAATTTCCTCACGCCCTTCCGGCGTGTTTAAAACCACTTCGTCGCCTTCGCGCGCTTTAATCAGGCAACGAGCCAGTGGCGAAATCCAAGAAATTTTGTTTTGCGCGGTATCGATTTCATCGATGCCGACAATTTTGACGGTTTGCTCGCGCCCGTTGCCGCGCAACAGCCCGACCGTCGCGCCGAAAAACACTTGGTCGGTCGCTTCGCGCAATTCGGGATCAACGACGACGGCAGCTTCCAAACGCTTGGTCAGGAAACGGATGCGGCGGTCGATTTCGCGCATACGGCGTTTGCCGTAAAGATAGTCGCCGTTTTCGCTGCGGTCGCCGTTGCCTGCCGCCCAGTTGACGATTTGGACGATTTCGGGGCGTTCTTTGTTGACCAGCCGGTAAAGTTCGTCTTTCAATGCCTGCCATCCGGCGGGCGTAATGTAGTTTTTGGTTTCGGTACTCATATTGCGTGCGGATGAAACGGGAAATGTGATGCCGATATGGGAAATGCCGTCTGAAAACCCAACGTTCGGATTTCAGACGGCATCGCGGTTTGGGAAGCCTTATTCTTCGTCGCCCGCATCGCTGATGCTGATGCTGTGTTCCATCCTGCTTGGGTGGATTTTCAGACCGCCGCAGCCGGATTTCTCGGCGGACAGGCGGTCGAGGTAGGCATCATCGATGTCGCCGGTTTGATAAATGCCGTTGAAACAGGACGAATCGAAGGATTCGATTTTCGGATTGAGTGCTTTGACGACGGCTTCCAAATCGTCCAAGTCTTGAAACACGATGCCGTCCGCGCCGATTTCGGCGGCAATTTTCGCCGCGCTGCGCCCGTTGGCAATCAACTCTTCGCGCGTGGGCATATCGATGCCGTACACATTGGGATAGCGCACTTCGGGCGCGGCGGAGGCGATATAGACTTTGCGCGCGCCCGCCGCGCGTACCATTTCGACGATTTCGCGGCTGGTCGTCCCGCGCACGATGGAGTCGTCCACCAGCAACACGTTTTTGCCTGCAAATTCGGTTTCCATCGGGCTGAGTTTTTGGCGCACGGATTTTTTGCGCGTTGCCTGACCGGGCATAATAAAGGTGCGGCCAATATAGCGGTTTTTAATCAAACCTTCGCGGTAAGGCTTTTTGAGGTGGACAGCAAGCTCCATCGCGCTGGGGCGGCTGGTGTCGGGGATGGGCATCACGACGTCGATGTCGTCCACGGGCAGCTCGCGTTTGATTTTTTCCGCCAAGGACACGCCCATATCCAAGCGCGACTGGTAAACGGACACGCCGTCAATCACGGAGTCGGGACGGGCAAAATAGACGTATTCAAAAAGGCAGGGGCTGAGTTTGGCCTTATCGCTGCATTGTCGGGCGATGATTGTGCCGTCAAAGCCGACAAATACCGCTTCGCCCGGCCGGATATCGCGTTCCAAATCGTAGGCAAGCGCGTTGAAGGCGACGGATTCGGAGGCGACTGCATAGGATTTCCTGCCTTCGTTGTCGGTTTGCGAACCCAATACCAGCGGGCGGATGCCGTAAGGGTCGCGGAAGGCGAGCATACCGTAGCCCGCAATCATGGCAACCACGCCGTATGCGCCGCGCACTAGGCGGTGGACTTCGGCAACGGCGTTGAAAATATTGTCGGCATTGAGCCGGTGCGGGTCGGCGTTTTTAGAGACTTCGCGGCGCAATTCGTGCGCGAATACGTTGAGCAAAACTTCGGAATCGGAGCTGGTGTTGACGTGGCGCAGGTGTTTGTTGCACACGTTTTCATACAGTTCGGCCGTGTTGGTGAGGTTGCCGTTATGCGCCAAAACGATGCCGAAAGGCGAGCTGACGTAGAAAGGCTGCGCCTCCGCGCTGCTGCCCGCGTTGCCTGCAGTAGGATAACGGACGTGGGCGATACCGGCGTTGCCGACCAAATCGCGCATATTGCGTGTACGGAAGACTTCGCGCACCATTCCTTTGCCTTTGTGCATATGGAAGGTGCCGCCTTCGGCCGTTACAATGCCCGCCGCATCCTGTCCCCTGTGCTGCAACATCTGCAAGCCGTCGTACAGAAGCTGGTTCACGGGTTCATGACTGACCAAACCTAATACGCCGCACATATCGTCTTCTCCGATTCGAGGTTTAAGGGTAAAACGGAATTATAAAGCAAACGGCGGTTTTTTGCCTGAATTGTTGACAATGCCCGATGGGGCAGGCAGGCGCGGTATGGCGGATAAAGCCGGGCCAGTTATGCGGGCGGCGTGTGCGACAGGGGAAATATTTCTCGCAAAAATGCCGTCTGAAGGCTTCAGACGGCATTTTTTACGCGGTTTCCGCCGCCGCGCGGGGCTTGAAGCGGAACACTTCCGCCGCCGTGTGAGCGTCGCCTAAACCGCCTGCTGCCGTCGGCACTACCCCTATCAGGACGGGCGGTACGCGGCGCACCGTGGGCATATTTTGGGCGGTTGCGTTTTTGATGTTTAAAACCCCGTTTTTGGCGATGCCTTCTGAAATTAGAATCGGCTTGATGCCGTCTGAAATATCCGTATGGCAATCAATCGTTTTCCGGAGTTTCCGCCGTGCCGCCGCTATGGTTCAACACGGCTTCGGAAAGCGATACGAAAAACGGCAGTGTGTAAGATTGCCGCCATTCTTCGGTATCGGGCAGGTCGGTTTTTGAAGCAAGCATGATCAGCAGGGTAACAATCAAAACGCCTTTCAATGCACCGAATACGCCGCCCAAAATGCGGTTGGCAAAGCCCAAACCGACCGCCGAAACTGCGCCGGTCAGCAGCGAACGGAGCATTTTCTGGATCAGACAGGCAATGACGAACAGGGAAATGAACGACAGAGCCAATGCAAACAGGCGAGGTTGGAACGATGCAAAGGCGATGTCGGCGAAGGGTGCGGCAAAGAGTTTGGCGAAAAAAAAGGAAACCACCCATGCCGCCATTGAGCCTGCCTCCGCAATCACGCCGCGCATCGTGGAAATGACGATGCAGGCGGCGATGACGGCGGAGACGAGGAGGTCGGCAATGGGGAGGCTATTCATTCGTTACCTGACCGGCGATACCGTGCACGCGCAATTTGTTCAAATCGCGTTCGGCATCCCTTGCGTTTTTATAGTTGCTTGATTTGACGCGGTAAACTTTGCCGTTGTCGGTCATGATTTCAGTAATGGTCGAGTCGATACCGGCTGCCTTCATTTTGCGCTGGAGGCTCAAGGCGCGTTCTTTTTCGGCATAACCTGCCTGAATGGCGGCTTTTTTGCCTGATTTTTCGGATTTTTCTTTTTCGGCGGTTTTGGTCTTGTCCGCCTTGTCGGTTTTTTGCGCCGTTTCGTGTTTTTTGCCGTCCGAACTGTCTTTTTCAGCCGGTTTTTTGCTTTCTGCCTTATCGGATTTTTTCGGTTCTTTTACCGCCTTGTCGGATTTGGCCGTATCCGGTTTGGTTTTTTCGGCGGCAGTTTTCGGTTTGTCGGCAACTTTTTCGGCGGTTTTGGTTTCTTTGGCTTTGGGCTTGGCTTCGGCAGTGCGTTCCGCTTTTTGCGGTTTTGTTTCGGCAGTGCGTTTCGGTTTTTCAACCGCTGCCGTATCCGTACTGTCGGCAGTTGCCGGCACTTTTTCGGCCGCGCCTTGTTTTGCCTCCGCCTGTGCGGTTGCGGCGGTTTCTTCTGGTTGCGGTTTTGCGGCAGCTTCTTGCTGTTGCGGTTTTGCGGATGCCTCCAAACCTTTTATATTGCTGTCGTCGAGCCGGTTGTTGATGATGACCAGTGGTGCGCCGATGTCTTCGGGTTCGCTGATTCCGCCGTCGTCGGCGGGTTTGCCCCCGCCTGCCGCGTCCTGCGGTTTGCCGGCGGCGGTTTCCCCGTTTCCGGCGGCGGATTTCAAAGCCGGGGCTTGTGCCGCGTTTGCCGTTTGGTTTTCCGTTGCGCCGGTTTCGCCGGCCTGCGGGGCAGGGTTGCTGTCGGCGGGATCGGAGCTGAGGGCGGCCGCCAGCAGGATGCAGGAGGCGGCAACCAGGCAGCTTGCCGTTACGAGACGGCGGCGGTTGCGCCGTTTGAGTTGTTCGTAACCGCTCAGGACTTCGTTTTGTTTGTTTTCGGACATGGAAGATTCCTTTTAAAGTACCGACATGACATCGGCAACGGTATGAAATGAGCCGAATACGACGATTCTATCGTTTTCGCCCGCTTTTGAGGCTGCCGCCCAGTATGCTTCGCGGACGGTGGCAAATGTCTGTATGTTTTCGATGCTGTGTTCGTGCAGTTTGTTTTGCAGGCCATCGAGCGTCATGCCGCGCGGCACGTCCAAAGGCGCGATATACCATTCGTCAAACTGGTCTTTAACGATTTCCAACACGCCGTCTATGTCTTTGTCGGACAACATGCTGAATACGGCGGTGCGTTTTTGTGCAAACGCCAAATTAATCAGGCTGCGGCGCAGGGCGCGGGCAGCGTGGGGATTGTGTCCGACATCCAACACGGTCAGCGGCCGGCCGGGCAGGACTTGGAAGCGTCCGGGGTTTTCAACCAGCAGCAATCCGCGCTTGATGGCGCCAATGTCCACCGGCAATTTTTCGTTCAAACATTCCAACACGGTCAGCGCGCAGGCGGCATTGGAAAGTTGGTATGCGCCGCGCAATGCGGGGAACGGCAGGGAATTGCGGTTACGCGTGGGGTCGTCTGAATGTTTCGGATGGAAGCGGTAGTTCCATTGGATGTTTTCCAATGAGGAGAAATCGAAATCGCGCTGCACCATCAGCAGTTTCGCGCCTATGGCTTCGGCGTGTGCGACCAATGATTCGGGCGCGGGGTTTTGACCGCAGATTGCGGGCTTGCCGCTGCGGAACACGCCTGCCTTTTCAAAGCCGACCTGCTCGACCGTATCGCCCAAAAATGCCTGATGGTCCAAATCTACACTAGTAACCACCGCGCAATCGCCGTCAAACGCGTTGACCGCGTCCAAGCGTCCGCCCAAGCCGACTTCCAATATCATCACGTCAACCTGTTCGCGTATGAAGATGTCGACAGCCGCCAAGGCATTGAATTCAAAATAGGTCAGCGATATTTCGCCGCATGCGGTTTCGATGCGTTCGAAGGAAGCGGTGATTGTGTCGTCTGAAACTGGCTCGGCGTTGACAGCGATGCGTTCGTTGTAACGCAATAAATGCGGGCTGGTCAGCGTACCGGTTTTGTAGCCCGCCTGTTTGTAAATCTGTGTCAGGTAGGCGCAGACCGAACCTTTGCCGTTTGTTCCCGCGACGACGACGACGGGGCATTGCGGTGTCAGGTTCATGCGCTTTTTCACTTCGCCTACGCGCTCCAAACCCATGTCGATCAAACCGCCGCTGTGGGCGGTTTCCAAATGCGAGAGCCAGTCTTGTAGTGTTTTCATGAGTGTTTCGTTTTCAAGTGCCGTCTGAAATCAGTCTGATGTATCGGTTTCGGCGGTTTTTTTCGGCTGCCGCCAAAGTACCCAGACTTTCAGCTTGTGGTAGGATTCTTTGTCCGTCATGTCGGGCATGATGCATTGGCTGACGGTTTTGCCACCGGTGTCCCATTGTAAGAATAAGGCATAAGGCGTAACCATACTGCTGCCCGCAAGTGTTGCCGCTGTTTTGTCTTTGCCGGATACGATTTCCGCCCGTCCGTCGCGGTCTATGGTAATGGCGGTTATGGCATGGCGGTTTTTCAGGTTCGTTATCCTGAGCGAGTATGCGTAACTTGCCGCCAAAGCCGCCAAACCGAACCACATCATCCAGCCGTAAAACCAAGTCAGGCAGACGGCAATGGAAGCCGAGTGGAGTGATACGGTCAGGATGTTCAGGATGCGGGACGGCCTCAATGCCGTCTGAAAGGCGCGCATGGCGTTACATCATATTGTCGAACACGGGCGTGATGTTCAAATCCGCTTCTTCCATATCCAAAACCATATCGTGGATTTCGATGTCGAAAAATTCCCAAAACGCCTTCAGCCCCATATCTTGCGGCCATTTATCCTTATCGATGTCCCAGTCGGCGAGTTCGGCTTCAAAAATCTGCCGGTAGCGTTCGTCGAAGTAGGAAACGACGGCTTCCGGTTCGTCGAACTGCGGAACGAGGAAGACGGAACAGTTGGCACGAAGCTGCTCTATGGTTAGGTCGGGCATATTTTCATCGGTGCTTTTGAGCCATTCCAAAAAGCGGACGGTCGGCTTGAGGACGACGGCGGTGCGGTCAACAAAATACATGGTTTTCTTTCTCAATCATCTTGCGGTGTCGGGCTATGCCGTCTGAACGTCCGGTTTTCAGACGGCATAGCATCAATGGGTCATGACCTGTTGCAGGAATTGTTTGGCGCGTTCGTGTTTTGGGTTGGTAAAAAACGCTTCGGGCGTTTCGTCTTCGAGGATTTGCCCTTTATCGACAAAAAGCACCCGGTCGGCAACTTCGCGGGCAAAACCCATTTCGTGGGTTACGCACATCATGGTCATGCCGCTTTCTGCCAAGTCTTTCATGACTTTTAATACCTCGCCGACCATTTCGGGGTCGAGTGCGGAGGTCGGTTCGTCAAACAGCATCACGCGCGGTTCCATCGCCAACCCGCGCGCAATCGCCACGCGTTGCTGCTGGCCGCCGGAAAGTTGGGACGGGAAGGCGTCTTTTTTGTGTGCCAGTCCGACGCGTTCCAAAAGTTCCATCGCTTTTTTCTCCGCCTGTTCCGCATTTTGACCTTTAACCTTCATCGGTGCGAGGGTGATGTTTTCCAATACGGTCAGGTGGGGGTAGAGGTTGAAGCCTTGGAATACGAAGCCGACTTCTTCGCGGATTTTGTTCAAATCTGTTTTGGGGTCGGCAACGTTGACACCGTCCACCCAAATCTCGCCGCTTTCGATGCTTTCAAGCTGGTTGACGGTGCGGATGAGTGTGGATTTGCCGCTGCCCGAAGGCCCGCAGACGACGACCACTTCGCCTTTTTTGATTTCCAAGTTCACGCCGTTGATGACGTGCAGGTCTTTGAAATGTTTGTGTACGTTTTTGAATTTGATCATAGTGTCCATTCTTTTCAGGCAGTCTGAATCTGTCTGACTGATTAAGGGTAAAACTTATTCAAATCGGCAACCAATTTGGTTAACTCTTCTTGATTCGGCTTATTCATGCTCCGGTAAACTTTGACGTAGCCTTTGTCGTTTTTCATATTCACGACATAGATGACGAAACGTGTGCCGTTGAATCCTTTTTCTGCATCGCAGGTGTAGTACGTCACACCCCCGCTTTCCGCTTTTTTCAGTACGCAGTCGTTTTTGCGGTAGCCTTGCTCCTTCGCTATCCAATCCCGCTCAAATGAAGCCCTGTACGCGTCCGGCACGCGGACTTGGTCGACCAATAAATCATGATCGGGATTTTGGGAATAACCGTAATGGAAAATGGCATTTGAACCGTTTAATTGCGCCTCCAGCATTTGATAACGCCGGTTTTGGAAAAACGCATCGTTCGGGTTCATGCAGGCAGTTAAAAGAAAAGTCAGGAGTGCGGCTGTGTATTTCATGGTTTATTCCTTCAGGCAGTTAAAAGAAAAGTCAGGAGTGCGGCTGTGTATTTTATGGTTTATTTTCTTATAAACAGTTATAAACGGTTTCAATGCGGCTTGCCAGTAATTCAACGCACAAAATTCCGTTTGTACATCATATGGTTTTCAATATTGGCTTTGGCATCTTTTTCATCCCAAACCTGCAATTCCCACGGATAGTAGAAATTGCTGCTGTTTTTGAAATAAATGTGTATGCCGATATAGCCGCCCGCATCGCGCAAATACCAGTTTTTCAAGCCGTATTCTGTTTTCCAGCCGTCAAGTTTTTTCAAAATTCCGACAACTGTTTCAGACGGCCTTGCCTGCCAAATAATTGCTCAACGCCACGTATTTTTCCGGCGCGATATGTTCGGCGCGGTCTTGCGGATTGATGCCGACTGCCTGCAAATCATCGTCGCCTGCAAGCTCTTTCAGATTGTTGCGTATGGTTTTGCGGCGTTGGTGGAAGGCGAGTTTCACGAGTTTGGCGAAATGCTCGAAATTGTCCGCTTTGCCGATGCGGTGTTTCACCGGAATCATACGCACCACTGCTGAATCCACTTTCGGCGCAGGGTCGAACGATTCGGGCGGCACGTCAATCAGCATTTCCATATCGAAAAAATATTGCAGCATCACGCCCAAGCGGCCGTAGTCGTTGCTTTTCGGCGCGGCAACCATACGCTCGACCACTTCTTTTTGCAGCATAAAGTGCATATCGACGACATCGTCCGCCACCTCCGCCAGCTTGAACAAAAGCGGCGTGGAAATATTGTACGGCAGGTTGCCGACGATTTTCTTTTTGCCTGCGATGCCGTTGAAATCAAACTGCAATACATCGCCTTCGTGAATCACCAGTTTATCCGCAAACGGCAGCGTTTTCAGACGGCATACGATGTCGCGGTCGATTTCGACAACGTGCAGGCAGTTCAGTTTTTTCGCCAAAGGTTCGGTAATCGCCGCCAAACCCGGACCGATTTCAATCACGACATCATCCGCCTGTGGGTGCACGGCGTTGACGATATCGCTGATGATCCGCGTGTCCTGCAAAAAATTCTGCCCGAAACGCTTGCGGGCTTTGTGTTCTTTCATCGGGTTTCCTTGACCGGTGCAACCGGTTTTGAGGATACGGGCCGGATTTTTGGGAAGGTGTCCCTTCTGTTTCGAGGGAATCCGGCAAGCCGTATGGACATCTTGTTCGGCATTTAAATGTGAATATGTTTACAATATCGGTTTGATGTGGACATTGTAACCGAAAACGGCGGGGCTTGATAATGCTGTTTTGTTCGGTCTTATCCGTCGGTTTGGTATTTTTACGGTTGGATACTGTATGAGGACTTATCTGATTCATGTGAAGCTCTTGGGTATGGCGGTATTATGGGGTGCGTCTTGGCCTATGGGCAGGATATTGGGGCAGTCTCTGCCGCCGTTGACGGGCGGGGCGGTCAGGTTTCTGCTGGCTTCGGTTTTGTTGTCGGGTTGGTTGTTTGCGCGCAGCAGGTTTGCGGCTTTGTCGGTTTTGTCGTCGCGGCAATGGCTGGGTTTGGCGGTTGCCGCTTTGTTCGGCGTGTGCGGGTATGCCGTATTCTTCATGTTGGGCCTGCAGCAGATGCCAGCCGGCAAAGCCGCGGTCGTCATGAGCGTGAACCCGGTGTTGACGCTGCTGTTGGCGGTGTGGTTGTTCGGGGAATATTTGAATATGAAAATCCTGACGGGTATGTTGCTGACCGTCGGCGGTGCGGTCACTGCGGTTACGCAGGGTAATCCGGCAGAGGTGCTGGCGGACGGGTTGAAGCCCGGGGAATGGCTGATTTTCGGATGCGTGGTTTGCTGGTCAGCTTATACGTTGATAGGGCGCAAGGTTTTGCGCGGGATTGATGCGCTGACGGTTGCCGCGGTTACGTCGATGTCCGGTGCGCTGATGTTGTCCGCCGTGGCATGGTTTGCGGAAGGTTTGCCGCTTGGGGCGGTAGCAGTCATGGATGGGCGCGGCTGGCTTGCATTGCTGTGGTTGGCGGTCGGTGCGACTGTTTTGGCGTATGCGTGGTATTTTGAAGGCGTGAAAGTATTGGGGGCGGGCGGTGCGTCTGTTTATGTAACATTGGTACCGATTTTCGGTATGTTGTGTTCGGTCTGGTTTTTGGGGGAGCCGCTGCATATTTCTTTGGCGGCGGGTTGTGCGGCGGCAGCCGGCGGCATGATTTTGATACATTTGGGACAAAATGCCGCCTGAAGCGGGCGGCCGGGTATATGGGGTGAAAATGGAAAATAATGCGGTCGGGTTGGAAATTGAAAGTTATCCGTTCGATCCCGTTTTGCCGAACGGGGCATCGGTCATGATGATGGGGACGTTTCCGCCCAAGGAAGACAAACGCGCGATGCAGTTTCATTATCCGAATTTCCAAAACGATATGTGGCGCGTTTACGGACTGGTGTTTTTTAACGATGCGGCGCATTTCCAGATGCCGTCTGAAAAAGCATTCGACGGATGCAGGATAAGGGATTTCCTGAACAGGGCGGGGATAGCGTCCTGTCCGACCGTGTTGAAGGCGGTAAGGGAACACGGCAATGCGTCCGACAAGTTTTTAAAAGTAGTCGAAACCGTCGATTTGGCGGCGGTGTTGGCAAAAATACCCCGGTGCCGCCATATTTGTACGACGGGCGGCAAGGCGACGGAAATCCTGCTCGATATTCAGGGCGGCGGCATCAAAATGCCAAAAACGGGCGAAACCGTGCCGTTTCCGTTTGCCGGACGGGATTTGACCCTGACCCGCCTGCCTTCGACTTCGCGTGCTTATCCTTTGAGTTTGGCGAAAAAGGCGGCGGCGTATCGGGCGTTTTTCGAAATGGCGGGTTTGTGTGAAAAACAGTTATAATTGCCGACAATTTCCCGTTCAGACGGCATGTTTGCAAAAATGGAGAGGCCGTCTGAAAATTTGAAGCACAAGAAAGAAATCCGATGAAAAACTACCAAGCGCCCGACGAGAAGGGCTTTTTCGGCGAACACGGCGGACTTTATGTTTCCGAAACCCTGATTCCGGCTTTGCAAGAATTGGCAGAAGCCTATAAAGCAGCGAAAGAAGATCCTTCATTTTGGGAAGCGTTCCGCCATGATTTGAAACATTATGTCGGCAGGCCCAGCCCCGTTTACCACGCCGCGCGATTGTCCGAGCATCTGGGCGGCGCACAAATCTGGCTGAAGCGTGAAGATTTGAATCACACCGGCGCGCACAAAGTCAACAACACCATCGGTCAGGCATTGCTCGCCCGCCGCATGGGCAAAAAACGTGTCATCGCCGAAACCGGCGCGGGTCAGCACGGCGTGGCGAGTGCCACCGTTGCCGCACGCTTCGGTATGACTTGCGACGTGTACATGGGTGCGGACGACATCCAACGCCAAATGCCTAACGTGTTCCGCATGAAATTGTTGGGCGCGAACGTGGTCGGTGTAGAAAGCGGCAGCCGCACGCTGAAAGACGCGATGAACGAAGCGATGCGCGAATGGGTCGCCCGCGTGGATGACACGTTCTACATCATCGGTACCGCCGCCGGTCCCGCACCGTATCCCGAAATGGTGCGCGATTTCCAATGCGTGATTGGCAACGAAGCCAAAGAACAAATGTTGGAAGCCATCGGTCGCCAACCTGATGTTGCCGTTGCCTGCGTGGGCGGCGGCTCGAACGCCATCGGTTTGTTCTACCCCTATATCGAAGAAGAAAACGTGCGCCTCGTCGGCGTGGAGGCCGGCGGTTTGGGCGTGGATACCCCCGATCATGCCGCGCCGATTACTTCGGGCGCACCGATTGGCGTACTGCACGGCTTCCGCAGCTATCTGATGCAGGACGAAAACGGTCAGGTTTTGGGTACGCACTCCGTTTCCGCAGGCTTGGATTACCCAGGCATCGGCCCGGAACACAGCCACCTGCACGACATCAAGCGCGTCGAATACACCGTTGCCAAAGACGAAGAAGCACTCGAAGCCTTTGATTTGTTGTGCAAATACGAGGGCATTATCCCCGCGCTCGAATCCAGCCATGCCGTTGCTTGGGCGGTGAAAAACGCGCCGAAAATGGGCAAAGACCAAGTGATTTTGGTCAACCTCTCAGGTCGTGGCGACAAAGACATCAACACCGTGGCGAAGCTCAAAGGGATTAAACTGTAACCTCGTCCGTCTGATAAAAATGCCGTCTGAAGCCTGAGTTCAGACGGCATTTTTACGAACTTTCCTTTATGACGGTTTTTTGGATTTGCTTTATTATCCGTTTATTTTTGAAATATAGGGAGTGGGGAGACGTGTTCCGTCGTTGGTTTTTGCCGTGTTGGGTTGTCGGCGTGGCGGCTTCGTTTGCGCTGCCGGTCGTGCCGCATTGGCTGTTTTGGCTGGCGGCTTTTGCGGTTTTGGCTGTGCTTGCAAGGCGTTTTGCGTTTGCCGGTCTGATGCTGTGCGTGTTGGCGGGTGCTGCCTACGGTGTGTTCAGGACGGAGGCGGCATTGTCTTCCCAATGGCGGGCAGAAACCGTTTCAGGCGTGCCGTTGACGGTGGAAGTGGCGGATATGCCGAGGTCGGACGGGCGGCGCGTGCAGTTTGCGGCAAAGGCTGTGGACAGCGGTGGTCGGACGTTCGATTTGCTGCTGTCGGATTACAAACGACGCGAATGGGCGGTCGGGAGCAGGTGGCGGATAACGGCACGTGTGCACCCCGTCGTCGGGGAGTTGAACCTGCGCGGTTTGAACCGTGAGGCGTGGGCATTATCCAACGGGATAGGCGGCGTGGGGGCGGTCGGTGCAGACAGGGTTTTGCTGGATGACGGAAGCGGTTGGGGGATTGCGGTTTGGCGCAGCCGCATCAGCCGTAATTGGCAGCAAGCGGATGCGGACGGCGGGCTTTCAGACGGCATCGGGCTGATGCGCGCGTTGAGCGTGGGCGAACAGTCGGCATTGCGCCCCGAATTGTGGCAGGCGTTCCGGCCGTTGGGGCTGACGCATCTGGTCAGTATTTCGGGTTTGCACGTTACGATGGTGGCTGTGTTGTTTGCGTGGCTGGCGAAGCGGCTGCTTGCCTGTTCCCCGCGCCTTCCTGCCTGGCCGCGCGTGTGGGTTTTGGCGGCGGGGTGTGCAGGCGCGCTGTTTTACGCGCTGCTTGCCGGTTTTTCCGTGCCGACGCAGCGCAGTGTTTTGATGTTGGCGGCGTTTGCGTGGGCGTGGCGCAGGGGAAGACTGTCGGCGTGGGCGACGTGGTGGCAGGCGTTGGGGGCGGTACTGCTGTTCGACCCGTTGGCGGTCTTGGGTGTCGGTACCTGGCTGTCTTTCGGTTTGGTGGCGGCTCTGATATGGGCGTGTGCAGGGCGTTTGCATGAGGGGAAACGGCAAACTGCTTTGCGCGGGCAGTGGGCGGCTTCGGTGTTGTCGTTGGTTTTGCTCGGTTATCTGTTTGCCTCGCTGCCTTTAATCAGCCCTTTGGTCAATGCGGCGGCGATTCCGTGGTTTTCTTGGGTATTGACGCCGCTGGCGTTGCTGGGTTCGGTCGTGCCGTTTGCGCCTTTGCAACAGTTGGGGGCATTTTTGGCGGAATACACTTTACGGTTTTTGGTGTGGCTTGCCGATGTGTCACCGGAGTTTGCCGTTGCCGCCGCACCTTTGCCGCTGCTGGTGTTGGCGGTGTGTGCCGCTTTGCTGTTGTTGCTGCCGCGCGGCTTGGGTTTGCGTCCGTGGGCGGTGTTGCTGTTGGCAGGGTTTGTGTTTTACCGTCCGCCCGGCGTGCCGGAAAATGAGGCTGCGGTTACGGTTTGGGATGCGGGGCAGGGCTTGTCGGTGTCGGTTCAGACGGCAAATCATCATCTTTTGTTTGACACCGGAACTGCATCGGCGGCACAGACGGGGATTGTGCCGAGTTTGAATGCGGCGGGTGTCCGCCGTTTGGACAAGCTGGTTCTGTCGCATCACGACAGCGACCACGACGGCGGTTTTCAGGCAGTCGGCAAGATACCGAACGGCGGGATTTATGCCGGACAGCCGGAATTTTATGAGGGGGCGCGGCATTGTGCGGAACAGCGTTGGCAATGGGACGGCGTAGATTTCGAGTTTTTGAGGCCGTCTGAACGCAAAAACATCGATGATAATGGGAAAAGTTGTGTTTTGCGTGTTGTGGCTGGTGGTGCGGCACTGCTGGTAACGGGCGATTTGGATACGAAGGGAGAGGAAAGCCTGGTCGGCAAGTATGGAGGCAACCTGTACAGCCAGGTGTTGGTGTTGGGGCATCACGGCAGCAATTCATCATCTTCAGGCGTGTTCCTGAATACGGTTGCACCCGAATATGCCGTTGCTTCAAGCGGTTATGCCAACGCCTACAAACATCCGACCCAAGCGGTGCAGAATCGTGTCCGCGCACACGGCATCAAACTGCTGCGTACCGATTTGTCGGGCGCACTGGTATTTGGTTTGAGTCAAGATGGTGTGAAGGCCCAACGTTTGAGAGGGTATAAATTCTATTGGCAGAAAAAACCGTTTGAGTGAACGAAAAGGCTTGCGCCGGAACGGAAAATGCCGTCTGAAAGGGCTTCAGACGGCATTACGAAGATGAGCTTAATGCCAGTAACGCCACCAGGGCATATCGTCGGGCTGCCAAGCGTGCGTCAAAAACGGGCTTTTTGGAAAGTTGGCTTCCAAAACGCGGTGTGTGTCGGCGGCAAGCTGGGGCTTGTCCAACTTCTTGTAGGCAAGTTCCAATATGGCCAGTGATTCTTCGACATAGCGTGTATTTTGATAGCTGCCGATGATTTTTTGGGCGCGGTTGGCGGCGGCGATATATGCGCCGCGTTTCATGTAGTAACGCGCTACCGACATTTCATTGCCGCCCAAAGCATCGACCAGTTTGATCATGCGTGCGGTCGCATCGGCGGCGTATTTGCTGTTGGGGAAGCGTTGGACGAGTTCCGCAAAGGCCTGATACGCTTCGCGGTTGGCTTTCGGGTCGCGGTCGGACCAGTCTTGCGAGGCCAGTTTGTTCAAGAAGGACTGGTCTTCGTTGAACAGCACCAAGCCGCGCAGGTACAGCGCGTAGTCCATATTCGGGTGTTGAGGGTGAAGTCGGCGGAAGCGGTCAATGGCGGCCAGTGCCTTATCCTTCTCATCATCTTTATAGTAGGCGTATGCGGTATCCAGTTGCGACTGCCGGGCATGTCGGCTGGTGGGGAAGCGCGATTCCAAGATTTCGTATAACTTGACAGCCCGCGTATAATTGCTACTGTTCAATTCGTCCTGGGCTTCGGCATAGAGTTTTTCCACACTCCAGTCTTGGGTAATCTGGGCATCTTTATCGACCGTACCTTTGGTGGCACAGGCACTCAGTGCCAAACCTAATGAAACCGTTAAAAGAATTTTTTTCATGCAGAATACTTCCTTTGATAATGAATCCGATTATAGCGACGATTCAGACTTTGCGTCAGCTTCCGAAACTGAAAACCGTATCGGTCTGACCGTTCCGCTCGAGCTTGCCGGCGGGCGGCTGGATGCGGTGTTGGCGAAACTTTTGCCCGACTACTCGCGCAGCCGCCTGACATCATGGATTAAAGAAGGCGCGGTTATTGTAAACGATAAACCTTCGCAACCCAAAGACAAAATGATAGGCGGCGAGCAAATTTGTGTAACCGTCCGTCCGAGTGAGGAGAATCTGGCATTCATGCCGGAGCCTATGGCTTTGGATATTGTTTACGAAGACGATACCGTCATTGTTGTCAACAAACCGGCCGGACTGGTGGTGCATCCGGCGGCGGGCAACTGGACGGGGACGCTGCTCAACGGCCTCTTGGCGCATTGCCCCGAATTGAGCCAAGTACCGCGCGCGGGCATCGTCCACCGCCTCGACAAGGAAACCAGCGGGCTGATGGTGGTTGCCAAAACCCTGCCCGCGCAAAATTCCCTTGTGCAACAGCTTCAGGAGCGCACGGTCAAACGCATCTACCGTGCCGTCGCCAACGGCATCGTCCCCTTCGACGGCAAAATTGAAACCCAAATCGGACGCGATCCGCACAACCGCCTGAAAATGGCGGTCGTCAAATTTGGCGGCAAGCCTGCCGTAACCCACGTCAAAGTGTTGGAACGCTATCTGGCGCACAGCTATATCGAGTGTTCGCTCGAAACGGGCAGGACGCACCAAATCCGCGTGCATATGCGCGAAGCCAACCATCCGCTTGCTGCTGACCCGATTTACGGCAACCTGCGCCACCCGTGCAGCGAACCGGTGAAAGAAGCCGTTAAAAGTCTGGGCGCGCGTCAGGCATTGCACGCCTACCGCTTGAGTTTCGTCCATCCGGAAAGCGGCGAAACCGTTTCGTTTGAAGCACCGATTCCGGACGACATATATCATTTGTTGTCCGTTCTCCGTCTTGAAGCCGGTTTGGATTCGTCTTTGAGCAATGAAGAGGAATGGCAGGACAAACTCGGCGCGAACGACGATGATGATTGGAACGAAGACGACTACGATGTCGAAGTGGTTTATGTAAGGGAGTGAGGCGGCTTGAAAGGCGGGGCGAACGCAGGCAGCCGAATCGGAGCAGCCGGACAATCGTCCCTGCCGATTTCAAACAAAGGCCGTCTGAAGGGGTCGGGCAGAAACCGCCGGTTTCGTTTGCCCCGTTCAGACGGCATTATGATGAAAGGCGTTTAGGGTTTTTTTATGTTTACCGGCTTTAGCTGCCCAATAAGTTGCCAGCAGCGAACCGGAGATATTGTGCCACACGCTGAACAATGCGCCCGGAACGGCAACGACCGGCGCGGCGGCAAAGTGTGCGGCGGCAAGCGCGGCGGCCAGACCCGAGTTTTGCATACCGACTTCGATGGCCAGCGTTTTTTGTGCATCATAAGGCAGGCCGGTCCATTTGGCGGCAAAGAAGCCGAGCAGGTAGCCGATGCCGTTGTGGAGTACGACAACCGCAAAAATCAGCAGGCCACTTTCCATAATCTTGCCTTTGCTTGCCCCGACTACCGCGCCGATAATCAGCACGATGGCGGCAACGGAAACCAGCGGTAGTGCATCGGTCAGCTTTTCGGTTTTACTGCCCAAAACCTTATGGACAATCAAACCCAAAACAATGGGGAGCAAAACCATTTTGACGATGGACATCAACATACCGGCTGCTTGGATTTCCAGCATTTCACCGGCAAGCATCAGGAAGATGGCGGGAGTCAGCAATGGGGAAATCAGGGTGGAAACAGACGTAACGGCAACCGATAAAGCCACATTGCCACGCGCCAGATAGGTCATCACATTGGAAGCCGTACCGCCCGGGCAGCAGCCGACCAAAATCACGCCGACCGCGATTTCGGCAGGCAGGTCCAACAGTTTGGACAGCAGCCAGGCGGTTGCCGGCATAATGGCGAATTGTGCGATTACGCCGATGATGACGGCTTTGGGATGTTTGAACAAAATATCGAAGTCGGAAGGTTTGAGCGTCAAACCCATACCGAACATAATAATGCCCAACAGCCAAGGAATATAAGGCCCCGCCCATTTGAAGGTGTCGGGCGCGAAAAAAGCGGCGGCGGCAAAGAGCGCGGCCCAGAGGGGAAATGTTTTTCCGATAAAGTTGCTGATTTTACTGAGGATATTCATAATAATGCGTTGTGTATTTGTTTTTAAGGGAAGGCAAGCATACACGCCTTAACCTTAATTTGCAAAATGACCACGCCTAAACAATGCCGTCTGAAAGTGGAGATTAGTTTTCAGACGGCATCGCCCGAGAGGTGTCGGAAACGGACTGCATCCGGTTGAAACCCGTCTGTTTATAGCGATAGAATCTAATCGGAGGGTAGTCTCGTTCGGGCAACACGCAGTGCGGTGCTTGATGTGCCATCCCCTGTTGAAACATATAGTGGATTAACAAAAATCAGGACAAGGCGACGAAGCCGTAGACAGTACAAATAGTACGGAACCGATTCACTTGGTGCTTCAGCACCTTAGAGAATCGTTCTCTTTGAGCTAAGGCGAGGCAACGCCGTACTGGTTTTTGTTAATCCACTATATAAAGCTCGGAGAAGGTATATAAGGGCATCATTCCCGCGCCTGCAAGAATCCGAATCCGAACGTTTGAACAATTGAAAGCAATCCTGAATCTCCGAATTCCCGCCTGTGCGGGAATGACGAAAAAACAAGCATCCATTTGCCTCGAAGGTAGTTAATCAACCCTTTCCGCCACACACCTATTCCAATATCCAATGAAAACCATCACAGAAACCCTAAATCTTGCCCCGAAAGGCAAAAACTTCCTGACCGCCGATTGGCCCGCGCCCGCCAATGTGAAAACCCTGATTACCACGCGCAACGGCGGCGTGAGCCAAGGTGCGTATCAGAGTTTGAACCTCGGTACGCACGTCGGCGACAATCCCGAAGCCGTGCGCCGCAACCGCGAAATCGTGCAACAGCAGGTCGGCTTGCCCGTTGCCTACCTCAATCAAATCCACAGCACCATTGTCGTCAACGCTGCCGAAGCGTTGGGCGGCACACCCGATGCGGACGCTTCCGTGGACGACACGGGCAAAGTTGCCTGTGCTGTCATGACTGCCGACTGCCTGCCTGTTTTGTTTTGCGACAGGGCAGGTACGGCGGTTGCCGCTGCACACGCGGGCTGGCGCGGTTTGGCGGGCGGCGTATTGCAAAACACCATTGCCGCGATGAAGGTTCCGCCCGTCGAAATTATGGCGTATCTCGGCCCCGCCATCAGTGCGGATGCGTTTGAAGTCGGACAGGATGTGTTTGATGCGTTCTGCACGCCCATGCCCGAAGCCGCCACCGCATTTGAAGGCATAGGCGGCGGCAAATTCCTTGCCGACCTTTACGCGCTCGCCCGCCTGATTCTGAAGCGCGAAGGCGTGGGCGGCGTGTACGGCGGCACGCATTGTACGGTTTTGGAACGGGACACTTTCTTTTCCTACCGCCGCGACGGAGCGACAGGGCGTATGGCGAGCCTGATTTGGATGGACGGCAATGCCGTCTGAACACGCCGCTGATATAATCTACCGATTTTGTGCTTTTGAGAAAGGCAAGCCATGAACAAACTGTTTCTTACTGCCGCAGTGCTGATGCTGGGCGCGTGCGGTTTCCACCTGAAAGGTGCAGACGGCATTTCTCCGCCGCTGACCTACCGGAGCTGGCACATCGAAGGCAGACAGGCATTGCAGTTTCCTTTGGAAACCGCGCTGTATCAGGCTTCGGGCAGGGTGGACGATGCTGTCGGCGCGCAGATGACCCTGCGTATAGACAGCGTTTCCCAAAACAAGGAAACCTATACCATTACCCGTGCGGCAGTCATCAACGAATATCTTTTGATATTGACGGTTGAAGCGCAGGTATTGAAACGCGGCGAGCCAGTCGGCAAACCGATGACCGTGTCCGTCCGCCGCGTTCTTGCTTATGCGGACAACGAAATTTTAGGCAAACAGGAAGAAGAAGAAACCCTGTGGGCGGAAATGCGGCAGGATGCCGCTGAACAGATTGTCCGCCGCCTGACCTTTCTGAAGGCGGAATGACGTGGTGGCACATATCGGACGCATCGACACGGACACGCCTTTGAAATCTCTGTACGTCATCCACGGCGAGGAAGAACTGTTGCGTATCGAGGCATTGGACGCATTGAGGGCGGCGGCAAAGGAACAGGGCTACCTCAACCGCGAAGCCTATACCGCCGACGCGTCTTTCGATTGGAAAGAACTGCTGCAAACCGCAGGCAGTGCGGGTCTGTTTGCCGATTTGAAGCTGTTGGAACTGCATATCCCTAACGGCAAGCCCGGCAAAACCGGCGGCGAGGCGTTGCAGGATTTTGCCGCCCACCTGCCGGAAGATACGGTAACGCTGGTTTTACTGCCTAAACTGGAGAAAACCCAGCTCCAGTCCAAATGGTTTGCAGCATTGGCGGCAAAGGGGGAAGTGTGGGAAGCCAAACCGGTCGGCGCGGCGGCCTTGCCCCAATGGATACGCGGACGGCTGGACAAAATCGGTTTGGGTATCGAGGCAGACGCATTGGCACTGTTCGCCGAGCGCGTGGAAGGCAATCTGTTGGCGGCGCGTCAGGAAATCGACAAGCTCGGGCTGCTGTATCCGAAAGGGCATACCCTCACTATCGATGAAGCGCAAACCGCCGTCGCCAATGTTGCCCGCTTCGACGTGTTCCAACTGGCAGGCGCGTGGATGAAGGGTGATGTGCCGCGCGTATGCAGGTTGTTGGACGGATTGCAGGAGGAAGGCGAAGAACCGGTGCTGTTGCTGTGGGCGGTAGCCGAAGACATCAGGACGCTGATCCGTCTGGCTGCTTCCTTGAAACAGGGGCAGAGCATCCAATCCGTACGCAACAGTCTCAGGCTTTGGGGTGAAAAGCAGACGCTCGCACCGCTTGCGGTCAAGCGGATTTCCGTCGTCCGCCTGCTTGACGCGCTCAAAACCTGTGCCAAAATCGACAGGATTATCAAAGGTGCGGAAGAGGGCGATTCATGGGCGGCGTTCAGACAACTCGTCATTTCACTGGCAGAATAAAGCGGCAATCCCTAAAATCCGAAAATACTGTAAAATACCGTTAATCCTGAAAAGTATTCACCAATCCGTCCGAAAACATTTCAGACGGCACGACCACCTCAATAAAGGAACATCAACCCTATGGACAATAAGACCAAACTGCGCTTGGGCGGTCTGATTTTACTGACTACCGCCGTTTTAAGCCTCATTATCGTATTGATTGTCGATTCCTGGCCGCTTGCCATCCTGCTTGCCGCCATCATCGTCGCTGCCGCCGCGGGCGGTTTTGTTTGGACCAGCCGCCGTCAGCAGCGTCTGTTTGTCGAACGTCTGAAAAAATTCGATATCGATCCGGAAAAAGGCAAAGTCAATGAGGCCAACCTGCGCCGTATGTATCATAGCGGCGGACAATACCAGAAGGATGTCGTTACTTTAATCTGCCTGTCACAAAAATGTTCGGTTGACGAGGCGCATGCCATGTTCAAAAAACGTCCGTCCCGTCAGGAAATCAACCAAATGGCGGCAAAACAGTCGCGCGGTCAGAAACGTCCGCACCGTTAATCGTCCGAGGCATATTCCGACTGAAAAGATGATGATACTGAAAACCGCCCCGCTCAAACGCCGCTTTGCCGCCATGCTGTATGAGATGCTGCTGGTCGGTGCGGCAACCTGTCTGGCGGCATTGCTTGCCGGCATTGCCGCCATTTTCCTCAATCCCGTCTCCGCCGCGCTTTCGGCATTGGTTACGAGCATCCTGATTGTCAGTTCGTGGTGGCTTTATTTCCGTGCCAACTGGCACGGGCAGGGACAGACCTTGGCGATGAGGACATGGAGGATAGGCTTATGCGATGTTAACGGTATGCAGCCGTCTCTACACTTGCTCCGCCTGCGTTTTATTTGGGCATGCATATTTATCGTATTCATCCCTATGTTAGCCTATGCCGGATTACGCCACCTGCTCGGTATTTCACCCAAGGATGCATTCGGTGCGGCATTGATTTGGCTGATTTTACCGTGGGGGTTCGCACTGCTGAATCCCGATCGGCAGTTTCTGTATGATTTTCTTGCAGGAACAAGATTGGTGGAGGTCAAAGGAAAGCCTTAAGCCTTTATACCGCAAAGGTTTCAAACTGAAAAAATGCCGTCTGAAAGGGCTTTCAGACGGCATTTGGTTATCGGGGAAACCGATTATTCGATATTTTGCACTTGTTCCCGCATCTGCTCGATTAAGACTTTCAGTTCGACAGAGGCTCGGGTGCATTCGGCAGCAATAGATTTGCTGCCCAAGGTGTTGGCCTCACGGTTTAATTCCTGCATCAGGAAATCCAAGCGTTTTCCGCTGCTGCCTTTGTGTTCGGTAACGATGCGGCGTACTTCGTCGATATGCGTGCGCAGGCGGCTGAATTCTTCGTCGATGTCGGATTTTTGAATAAAGAGGGCAAATTCCTGTTGCAGCCTGTCATTATTGATGTCGCCGACTGCTTCGACGAGGCGCAAGCGGATTTTTTCTTTATGTGTTTCCAACAGGGTAGGAAAGAGTTCGCTTAATGCATCTATGATTTCTTCCATGCTTTGAAGGCGTTGTAACAGGTGCTCGCCTAATTTCTTACCTTCCCGCTTGCGTGCGGCAGTAAAGTCTTTTAACGCTTTTTCGGTCAGTTCGGTAATGCTTTTTGCCAATTCTTCCGTATTTTCCCTTTGGCTTGCCAATACGCCGGGAAAACGTAAAATATCGGCAACCCCCAATTTTGCCAGATCATGATGTTTACGGAGGGTTTGGTTGATTTCTGCAAGTTGTCCGACCAAGTCGTGATTCAGTTCCAAAGATTGGTTTCTGTTTTCCGTATCTTGAATTTGGATTTTGCATTCAACTTTGCCGCGCGCGATATGGGATGAAATTTTCTCGCGGATACCGCTTTCCAAATGGCGCAAATCATCCGGCATCCTGATTTGAATATCTAGAAAACGGTGGTTGACCGCACGCAGGTCGAGATTGATGCGTTTGCTGCCGCATTCTTCTGCCGTATTGGCAAATCCGGTCATACTGTGGATGTGGATGGTTTTGCTCATTTTCTCCTCCGAAGTCCGTTAAAATATAATCAATATATCACATCTGTATGGGACTAAGTGCTTCAGGATGTAAAAATTAAAGATTTGGCGCGCTATATGGGCACCATGAGCTCTTGTCACTGCAAGAAAGGGATGTGTATCAGGCAAAACTTCCAAAATTGGAACAGGCTATGGGTGTCTTTACCAAAATAATTTTGACAAGCCGTTGGTTGAAAGTACTGATTTATACAGATTTGATTGTGGTACAGGCAATTTATCAATTCGGTCAATCTTTCTGAGAAACAGTTATATGGCACTGTCTGATTCATGTTGGTTTTTTAATTTCGGCAATGGCAACGGCGTGGACGGATAAAATCGTGTGCAGCACGACACACAAGCCTCATCAGGGTTTCTATTATAAAAAAACACCCGACAAGCCGACTTGTCGGGTGTTTAATTATGCCTATTTCAAACCGCTTCGGCTTCTTCGGCAAGAAAACCACGCAGTTTCTGCATAGCTTTCGCTTCAATCTGGCGGATGCGCTCGGCAGAGACACCGTATTCTGCAGCAAGCTGGTGCAGCGTCAGACCGCCGTCATCTTGAAGCCAGCGGCTTTCCACAATACGGCGGCTCCTGTCATCCAGTTGCGCCAAAGCATTTTGCAGGCCTTCTGTTTGCAGCGCGTAATGTGCCTGTTTCGACAGTTGCCGGCTCGGTTCGGAATCGTGGTCGGCAAGCCAGTCGATAGGGGCGAAACTGTCCTCGTCGTCGCTGTTGTCTGCCATGATGGCGATGTCGTGTCCCGTCATGCGCTGTTCCATTTCCAGAACTTCGGAAAGTTTGACACCCAAATCGTCGGCGATGTCTTGTGCCTCTTTAGGAGACAGTGCATTAAGGTTTTTACGCATGCTGCGCAGGTTGAAAAACAGCTTGCGTTGCGGTTTGGTGGTGGCAACGCGGACAAGGCGCCAGTTTCTCAGGATGAATTCGTGAATTTCCGCTTTAATCCAATGCACGGCAAATGAAAACAGGCGTGCACCTCGACCTGGCTCGTAGCGTTTGACCGCCTTCATCAGACCGATATTTCCTTCCTGAATCAGGTCGGCCTGATTCAGTCCATAGCCGTCATAGCCGCGTGCAATGGAAACGACCACACGAAGGTGGGACAGGATAAGTTGTTTGGCGGCATTGAGGTCGCCTTTGCGTTGGCGTTCTGCAAGGTGCGTTTCTTCGTCCAATGTCAGCATGGGAATGCTGTTGACGGTGTGGATGTATTGTTCGAGGCTGCCGTTGCCGCTTTGGATGGCGGGTAATGCGAAAGCGTTATTCATTTGAGGCATTTCCTTTCGGCTGAAACTGCGTATCGGCGGTTTGGTGTGTTGGGATGCAGTATATCACTGCTTGGATTGTGTTTCGTACGTTTGATAAAAGATATGCGGTAGGGGTTGATAAATAGGGAAATTTTATATCTGATTTCGATTGATTTTTTAAACCTGATATTTTAGGTCGATTTGGATATTATATTACATTCGGTTCTGTATGTAAACAGTATCATGGAAAAGACTGTCCGCTTTGGCGGACAGTTCCGGCATTAGGATTTTTTGTTTCGGAAAAGGCAGCCTGAAACCGAGTTCAGAGAAACCAAAACCGCGTGTGCATAAATTACACCCTACCATTTCACATTTTTGGTTGGTTGCACAGGCTACGCTGGCTTAATCTAAATCCAAGAGTATTTCAGAACAATTTGAATATGACTTATCCCATTGAATTGAAAAGATTAAATCACAACCATTCCCAAACGAATCTATGTTTATAACAATATTGTTATCAATGCAAAAATATTTTCCAAAGGTTTTATGTTCTTTAATTGTTAAATAGCGGTATTGCTCAAATACCTGCTCTATATTATGTTTAGTATTAGGAGAACATTGCAGAAATCTAATTTTTCCATTAGAAAACTTAAATTCATTACTTTGATTGATACGTGGCTTACCCAAATCCCATGTTGCAGATCCCATTCTTCTCGATATATCAGAGATAAAATTAGTTGCATGGGTTTGCTTGATTTTAGCTATTCCAATCTCACCATCATTTTTTCCATTAGTATCTCCAAAATAAACCAAAATAATCAATAAAGGAATAGCCCCAAGACAAAACTCTCCTAATTTTACTTTTAATCGTAACCATGTTTTATTTACCATTATTTACTCTATTCATTGTTTTCTCAATCGATATGTTGTACCATGACTGAAAGAGGCATTTGGTGTACCTATACCTGTTTCTACTGCCCATCTACCATCTCTTGTTTTTATAATTTTAATATTCCCACCCCAATTGCCAAAACTTACTGTAGTACTTTCCCCTGGTAAAAAATCATTTGTTTCTTTTTTCCAAATATCAGATATTTCTTTTGTATAGTGTAATTTAGGGTTAGGAACATAGACACCTTGCTGGATAAGTTCATTACATTATGAAAAGTATCAGTGTGATAAGGGTCAATATTCCTATCAACGGCCATGAACTGCCGGTTTTCATATAGGGCGTTTCGCCGACATAGCCTTTTATGTGTCCTTCCAATATGGTTTCTGTATCGGGTTGGGCTTGGGCGATGATGTTGCCTTTGGGGGAGATGATGGCGGTTGCGCCGGTGTTGGTGGCGCGGACCATATAGCGTCCGAGTTCCATAGCCCGTGCCTGCGATTGTTGGAGGTGCTGGTACATGGCGTTGGATTTTCCATACCACGCCATATTGCTGGCATTGGCAAGCAGCGTGGCATCTTTGGCGGCAGCAATCAGTTCGTCGCCGAATCCGTCTTCGTAGCAGATGTTGAAGGCGATTTTTTGGTTTTTCATCAGCAGGGCGGATTGCTTGCCGCCGCCTTTGCGGAAGTCGGAAAGGGGCATATCCATCATTTTGTAAAGCGGCGTGGTCAGGAAGGGAAGCGGTTTGTATTCGCCGAAGGGGACGAGGTGGTTTTTGGCGTAGTAGGGGATGCCGTCCTGATTGTTTTCCTGATAACCGGTCAGGTTGATGACGGCGTTTTCGTAACCGTTGCCGTCCGAAGTGTATTGGCTGATGCCTACGGCGAGCGCGCTGCCGTTGTTTTGCGCCTGTTCGGCGAATTGCGCCAGTATGTTTTCCGGCAGGTTTTGGCGCATAACGGGGATGGCGGTTTCGGGCAGGATGACGATGTCGGCAGTGGTTTTGCCAACCTGTTCGTAATATTTCTGTATGGTCGGGATGACTTGGTCTTCACGCCATTTGATGGTTTGGGCGATGTTGCCCTGAAGCAGGGCGACGGTGCTACGGCTGCCGTCGGGGCGGGTGAAGTCGGTCTGTTGGGCGGTGTAGCCTGCGGCAAGCAGGGCGGCAATCAGGATAATTGGAAGCAGGCGTTTGCCCGAACGTGTAGTGTTATCATTCGCCAAAACCAGCCAGACACTGAGAAAGGCGGTCGCCAGTGTAACCATATGGATGCCGCCCAAGGGGGCGAAACCTGCCAGCGGGCTGTCCGGGGTGATTTGGGAGTAGCCGATTGCGCCCCAGCCAAATCCGGTCAGGAAACGTTCGCGGGCAAACTCGGTCAGTGTCCACAAAACCGGCAATGCCAAGCCGGTTTTTATGCTTCGCGGCAGGGTAAATTTTTTCCATAACCAGAAACAGAGTGCCGGATAGAGGGCAAGGTAGGCCGGGAGCAGGAAGGTCAGTGGTACGGCATAGAGGTTGGGGAGTCCGGAAATGTCGTGGAGGGCGGTGTGTACCCAGTAGAATTGTGTCGAATATGCAGTCAGGGCAAACAGGTAGGCGGATGAAACGGCAAAACGCGGACGCAGTTCGATGAGGCGGACAAAGGCACCGAAAATCAACGGCATCAGCCAAAAGTGGTAGTAGGGTGCGAAAGTGAAGGGGGTGGCGGCGGCAAAAAGGATGAGCAAAGGCCAGTAGAGGGCGGGGTGCCGCCAGTATTTGTCCAGTTTGGAAAACATATTCGTCTGTCTGTTCGGAAGATGCCGCCTGAACGTCTTTCAGACGGCATCGGTATTTGAAAAAGGAATCAATGCCTGCCGAAACGATTCATCAGAGGCAAGGCGGGGCGCAGGCAATCGAACCGGAAAGCAGCCCGACAACGAGGTTGGCGAAGTACTCCGCCCAGCCCGCGTCCCAGTGTTGCGCGTGCAGGAAATCGTGCAGAAGGCCGAGGTTGTGGGCGACCAGTCCGCCGCCGGCAAGAAACATGGCAAGCGTGCCGATCACGCTCAAACCGCGCATAAACCAAGGCATAAAGGCAGTCAGCATTTGCCTCGAACGGCGCGAAAAGGCTTGTGGGCGGCGCATCAGCAGCATGCCCAAGTCGTCGAGTTTGACGATGACGGCGACGATTCCGTACACCAAAACAGTCATGCCGATGCCGATTGCCGCCATCACGAGCGAGCGCGTTATCAGGCTGTATTGCTCGACCACGCACAGCGCGATGATGATGATTTCTGCGGACAGGATAAAGTCGGTACGGATGGCACCTTTGATTTTAGCCTGCTCGTCAACCGTCGTTTCGCCGCCGTCATCATGCACGTCATGTCAGTGCAGAAACTTGTGCGGCAGCTTTTCCACGCCTTCAAAGCACAAATAAATCCCCCCCCTGCCGTCAAAAGCGGCGTAATGAGTTGCGGCAGGAAGGCGGAAAGCAGCAGAGCCACAGGCACAAAAAACAGTTTGTTGACAAAAGAACCTTTCGCCACCGGCCAAACAATCGGCAACTCGCGTTCTGCCGATACGCCTGTAACCCGGTTGGCATTGGATGCCAAATCGTCGCCGACCATGCCGGCGGTTTCCTTTGCGGCGGCTTTGGTCATCAGGGCAACATCGTCCAAAACGGCGGTGATGTCGTCCGGTAGGGTAAATAGTGAGGCAAATGCCATTAAAGAATCCTGAAATGCGGCGCAAAGTCCGACATTATAATAGGAGAACGCGGGTTTGGGCGGTCTCAGGCGGCATGAAACAGGAAAATGCCGTCTGAAGGCGGTGGCGGACATGAAATAAAGTTTCGTGAAAAGAAAATGCCGTGTTACAATCTTTCGATTTTAATTTCATGAATTTTAAGGGAGAATCTTTGGCGTGGATTGGATGAACAGTCTGTTTCTGCTGGGTGGCGCACTGTTGTTCCTGAGCGTGGTTTCGACCACTTTGTCCGCACGTTTGGGAATGCCTTTGCTGCTGGTGTTTCTTGCCGTCGGCATGCTGGCGGGCGAGGAAGGCGTTGGCGGCATTGCCTTCAATAATGTCGTGATGGCGAATTTCATCAGCCAGCTTGCTTTGGCGGTTATTCTGCTCGACGGCGGTTTGCGGACGCAGCTTTCCAGTTTTCGGATTGCGTTGAAGCCCGCGTCGGTACTCGCTTCGTGGGGCGTGTTTGCCACCGTGCTTCCGCTGGGACTGTTTGCAACTTTTTACCTCGGTTTGGATTGGAAGTTCGGCGTGCTGATGGCGGCGATTGTCGGTTCGACCGATGCCGGCGCGGTATTCAGCCTTTTGCGCAACAGCGGCGTGCGTTTGAACGAACGGGTGCAGGCGACTTTGGAAATCGAATCGGGTGCGAACGACCCGATGGCGGTTTTTTTGGTTACGGCACTGATTACCATGATTATGCAGCCGGCGGAATCGGGTGCGGCGGCGTTTGTCCGGATGCTTGCGCTGCAAATCGGTTTCGGTCTGCTGACGGGTTGGGCGGGCGGAAAGATATTGGCAAAGCTGGTACGCCGTTTGAATCTTGCGGAAGGTCTGTACGCGCTGCTGATTATGTCGGGCGGGCTGCTTGTGTTTGCGTTTACCAATACCATAGGCGGCAGCGGCTTTTTGGCGGTTTACCTTGCCGGCATCATTGTCGGCAACCAGCGCAACCGTGCGACGGAACACGTTTTGCGCGTGATGGACGGTTTGGCTTGGCTGGCACAGGCAACCCTGTTCGTCATGCTCGGTCTGCTGGTTTCTCCCGCCAGCGTGTTGGACAGGGCGGCGGAAGCCTTGGCGATTGCGGCGTTCCTGATGCTGGTCGCGCGTCCGCTGGCAGTGTTCGGCGGTTTGTGGAAATTCAATTACAGCCTGCGTGAAAAGGCGTATATCAGTTGGTTGGGCTTGCGCGGAGCCGTACCGATTTCGCTGGCGATGATGCCGTTGGTAACGGGCGTTCCCAATTCGCACCTGCTGTTTGATGTGGCGTTTGCCGTGGTGGTGCTGTCGCTGCTGATTCAGGGAACGACGATTCCTGTGATGGCGCGGCTGTTGAAGGTTGCCATGCCCAACAAGCCCGAACCGAAAGATACGCATGATATTTGGCTGGCGGAAAAGGAAATTGTCAGAATGTCGGCGTTTAAAGTGGTTGCCGAATCTGAAGCGGAGGGACACCATCCCGATACGGTCGAACCGATTTCCGATTCGTTTGACGCACGCTGTTTCGCATTGATACGCAACGGCAGCCGAATCGAAATGCAGTCCGACACCGTGCTTCAGGCGGAGGATTTGGCGTGGTACATCCTGCCCGACGGCAAGGTCGATAAAATGGCGAAATACTTTACCGAGACGGGTATCGGCGTCCGTGAGAATTTTGATTTCTTCGGCGAGTTTGTCGTTTCGCCGGCAGCACGTTCGGGCGATTTGGCACTTGCTTACGGTTTGAAGCTGGAAGCGGGCGAAGAGGGTTTGAGCCTTGCCGAGCTTTTCGATAAGCGTTCCGACAGTCAGGAGCCGGTCGAGGGCGACCGTATTGACATCGGTGGCTTTATGCTGACCGCGAAGGAGGTTGACGGGGACGGCAATATCGGGTCTATGGGTCTGAAAGTACCGCGTTAGAAAGGTTTGGTTTGAATGCCGTCTGAAGCCGGATTGCCGGTTTCAGACGGCATTTTGTCTGTTTAGTTTTTTTTGCCTTTTGCCTGTTTTACGTCTTTTTCGGTAACGCTTCCGCCGCCGTTGTCAAAGGCGTTCATGATATAAGTGGCGACGGCGGCAATGTCCGCATCGCTGATGGCGGTTGCGGGCATGAATCCGTTGTAGGTTTTGCCGTTGACTTTGATTGTACCGTTGATGCCTTTGACCATGCTGTGCAGCAGCACCTGCGGTTTTTTCATGATGAAGTCGGAGCGGTAGAGCGGCGGAAACATGGTTCCGCGGCCTTCGCCTTTTTTGCCGTGGCAGGCGACGCAGTTGGATTCGTACACTTTTTGCCCTTTTGTCATGATGCTGTTGTCGGCGGCAGAAGCGGCGGCACAGAGGCAGCACAAGAAGAGGGCGGTCGGTAGTCGGGTTGTGTTCATTGGCATTTCCTTAATGTTTGAAACCTTGTTGTTGATTTTGCGTAGCGGGTGAAAGGTTTTTTTGCCGAATCGGTAGTATAGTGGATTAAATTTAAATCAGGACAAGGCGACGAAGCCGCAGACAGTACAAATAGTACGGCAAGGCGAGGCAACGCCGTACTGGTTTAAATTTAATCCACTATAAGGTTGCACTTGATGTGTTGTCCGGCATAGATGCCATCATACGCTAAAGTAGCGGGAAAATGCCGTCTGCACACGGCGTTCAGACGGCATTTTAGACATGAGTCAAACAGTTTCAACGCCAGCCGCCAAGGTTTTCTTCGGCAAGTGCGACGAGTGCGTCTATCCAGTCGGGGTTGTCGTTGAGGCAGGAGATATAGCGGTAGCTTTTGCCGCCTGCTTCATAAAACTGTTCCCGCCCCATCAGGGAGATTTCTTCCATGGTTTCCAAACAGTCTGCCAAAAAGCCCGGGCAGAATACGTCCAGCTCGGTTACCCCCTGTTTGGGCAGTTTGCCGAACAAATCCTGCGTGCTCGGTGTAACCCATTTTGCCCTGCCGAATTGGCTTTGGAAAGACACGACATATTCGTCCTCGGTCAGATTTAGTGCTTCGGCAAGCAGTTTGGCGGTATGGCGGCATTCATTTGGATAGGGGTCGCCGAGGTTGAAGTGTTTTTGCGGAATGCCGTGAAAGCTCAGCATCAGTTTCTTGCTGCGGCCGTATTCTGCCCAATATCGGAGGATATGGTTTTTCATTGCATCGATATAGCCCGTGTCGTCATAGAAGCGCGAAACGGTCCGTATGCTCATTTGGTTCCGTTGCAGCAGTAATTGTTCGCATACCTTGTCCACGGCGGCTCCACTGCTTGATGCGGCATATTGCGGATACAGGGGAATCGCAAGTAATCTGCCTACACCTTGGGATTTCAGCTCCGCCAATACATCCGCTATCGAAGGATTGCCGTAAGTCATGGCGTGGCGGACGATGAGGTCGGGCATACGTTCGGCAAGCGCGGCAGCTTGGCGTGCTGTGTAAACCTCTAGGGGCGAACCTTCCTTAAACCAGATTTTTTCATAGGCGCGCGCGCTTTTTTTGGCGCGGAAAGGCAATACGATGCCGCGTAAAACCGGCTGCCACAGCCATTTGGACAGTTCGACGACGCGCAAGTCCGACAAAAACGATTTGAGGTAGGGGCGGACGGCGCCGGCAGTCGGCGCGTCGGGCGTGCCGAGGTTCAACAGCAAAACGGCAGTACGGTTTTGTTGCGTATAGGAAAGGGAGGGTTCTGGAAGGAATGGAAGCATGATCGGTTTCTGAAAAATAGTGCGGGTAGGGTAAATCGACAAAATGCCGTCTGAAGCGGCTTCAGACGGCATTGCCGGGAATCAGTCTGTGCCGCGGGCGCGGTTTTCATGGAATTGAGCCTGCCAATCGGCAAATTTTCCTTGCTCGATGGCTTCGCGCATTTCTGCCATGATGACTTGGTAGAAATGCAGGTTGTGGATGGTATTCAATTGCGCGCCCAAGATTTCGCCGGCGCGGTGCAGATGGTGCAGGTAGGCGCGGCTGAAGTTTTGGCAGGCGTAGCAGGTGCAGCTTTCGTCTATCGGACGCTTGTCGGGCTTGTGTTTGGCGTTTTTGATTTTCAAATCGCCGAAACGGGTAAACAGCCAGCCGTTACGCGCATTGCGGGTGGGCATCACGCAATCGAACATATCGATGCCGTGCGCCACGCCGTACACGAGGTCTTCCGGCGTGCCTACGCCCATCAGGTAATGCGGTTTGTGTTCGGGCAGCATCGGACCGACGGCGCGCAACATACGGTACATTTCGGGTTTGGGTTCGCCGACGGACAGCCCGCCGACGGCAAGGCCGGGAAAATCAAATTCCTCCAAACCGCGCAAAGATTCTTCTCGCAAATCCTCATACATCGCGCCTTGCACGATGCCGAACAGCGCGTTCGGGTTTTTCAAATCTTCAAAGGCTTTTTTGCTCCGTTCCGCCCAGCGCAGGCTCATTTGCAGCGATTTTCGCGCCTGTTCGCGCGTCGCCTCGCCCGGCGTGCATTCGTCCAACTGCATCGCGATGTCCGAGTTCAAAACCGTTTGGATTTTCATAGAAATTTCAGGCGATAAAAACAGCTTGTCGCCGTTGATCGGGCTTTTGAACGTACAGCCTTCTTCCGTCAGCTTGCGCATATCCGACAAAGAAAAAACCTGAAAACCGCCCGAGTCGGTCAGAATCGGTTTGTCCCAGCCGATAAAACCGTGAAGCCCTCCAAAGCGTTCGATGACCTCCAAACCCGGACGCAGCCATAAATGATAAGTGTTGCCCAAAATAATTTGCGCCTTGATGTCGTGCAGGTTTTGCGGGTTCATCGCTTTGACCGAACCATATGTGCCGACCGGCATGAAAACCGGCGTTTCGATTTTGCCGTGGTTCAACTCCAGCGTGCCGCGTCGGGCGAGACCGTCTTTTTTGTGTAAAGTAAATTTAAGCATAAGATTGAATGTCAGTTGGGCGACAGGGGTCGAAATATATTTTAAAAGACGGCATTATAAATGATTTCCCACGGTTTTTCAGACGGTATCCCCAAATCTTGCCGCAATGTTGCATAAAGAAATGCACATGCCTCTTGCAAAAATTAAAACGACCCGATAAAATGCAAAAATTCTTTGAAGGCACGTAGCTCAGTTGGTTAGAGCACCACCTTGACATGGTGGGGGTCGTTGGTTCGAATCCAATCGTGCCTACCAAATTTCCCAAACGGCATTTATGCCGTTATTTTTTAATGTTTTGGAGCTTTTTGATGTTGAACATTACCTTGCCGGACGGCTCAGTCCGCCAGTACGAATCGCCCGTTACCGTGGCACAGATTGCCGCGTCTATCGGAGCAGGTTTGGCGAAGGCGGCAGTGGCAGGTAAGGTAAACGGCAAATTGATCGATGTGTGCGATCCGATTACCGAAGATTCAAGTGTCCAAATCATTACCCCGAAAGATCGCGAAGGCGTTGAAATCATCCGCCACTCTTGCGCCCACCTTGTCGGTCACGCAGTCAAGCAGCTTTATCCGAATGCAAAAATGGTTATCGGCCCCGTCATCGAAGAGGGCTTTTATTACGATATTGCTACGGAAAAACCGTTTACGCCCGAAGATGTTGCCGCCATCGAAGCGCGTATGAAAGAATTGATTGCACAAGATTATGATGTAATCAAAATCATGACCCCGCGTGCCGAAACCATCAAAATCTTCCAAGATCGCGGCGAAGAATACAAACTGCGCCTGATTGACGATATGCCCGAAGTGGAAGCAATGGGTATGTATCATCATCAGGAATATGTCGATATGTGCCGCGGCCCGCACGTTCCGAACACCCGTTTCCTGAAAAACTTCAAGCTGACCAAGCTGGCAGGCGCATACTGGCGCGGCGACAGCAACAATGAAATGTTGCAACGTGTTTACGGTACGGCTTGGGCAAGTAAAGACGAATTGAAAGCCTATATCCAACGCATCGAGGAGGCGGAAAAACGCGACCACCGTAAGCTGGGTAAACAATTGGATTTGTTCCACCTGCAAGATGAAGCACCGGGCATGGTGTTCTGGCATCCTAAAGGCTGGGCTTTGTGGCAAGTGATTGAGCAGCATATGCGCAAAGAGCTGAATGCTGCCGGTTATAAAGAGGTGAAAACACCTCAGATTATGGATAAAACCTTCTGGGAAAAATCTGGCCACTGGGAAAACTATAAAGACAATATGTTCGTGACCAGTTCAGAAAAACGCGAATACGCGGTTAAACCGATGAACTGTCCGGGCCATGTTCAAATTTTCAACAACGGTTTGCGTTCGTACCGCGATTTGCCGATGCGTTTGGCAGAATTCGGTTCTTGCCACCGCAATGAGCCGAGCGGTGCACTGCACGGTCTGATGCGGGTTCGCGGTTTTGTGCAGGATGATGCGCATATTTTCTGTACCGAAGACCAAATCGTCAGCGAAGCGCGCGCATTCAATGAATTGCTGGTCCGTATTTACAGGCAATTCGGTTTCCACGATGTATCTGTCAAACTTTCGCTGCGTCCCGAAAAGCGCGCCGGATCGGATGAAGTGTGGGATAAGGCGGAACAAGGTCTGCGCGAAGCATTGACCGCCTGCGGCGTAGAATGGGAAGAATTGCCGGGCGAAGGCGCGTTTTACGGGCCTAAAATCGAATATCACGTCAAAGATGCCTTGGGTCGTTCTTGGCAATGCGGTACATTGCAACTGGATTTCGTCTTGCCGGAACGCTTGGATGCAGAATATGTAACCGAAAATAATGACCGCGCGCGGCCTGTTATGTTGCATCGCGCCATTTTAGGTTCTTTGGAGCGGTTTATCGGCATTCTGATTGAGAATCATGCAGGCTCTTTCCCATTGTGGCTTGCGCCGGTTCAAATGGTGATTATGAACATCACCGGAAATCAGGCAGATTATTGTCGCGAAGTGGCTGCCAAATTGCAGGCGGCAGGATTCCGTGTCGAATTGGATTTGCGTAACGAGAAAATCGGTTACAAAATCCGCGACAACAGCCAATACCGCTTCCCTTACCAAATCGTCGTCGGCGATAAGGAGAAGCAGGAAAACAAAGTGGCGGTACGCCGCAAAGCAGAAGACTTGGGTTCTTTGGATTTGGATGATTTCATTGCACAATTGCAGCAAGAAATCGCGGATGCCCTCGTCAATCATTAATTTTTATAGGAGTACTCATCATCGCTCAAGAACGCGAAGCACGAATCAACGGCGAAATTACCGCCAAAGAAGTGCGTTTAATCAGTGAGTCAGGCGAACAGCTTGGTGTCGTATCGGTTCGTGAAGCTTTGGCTATGGCCGAAGGGCAGGATGTCGATTTGGTGGAAATTTCCCCTACCGCCAAGCCGCCTGTGTGCAAACTGATGGATTACGGTAAATATAAATACCAGCAAGCCAAGAAGCGCGACGAAGCCAAGAAAAATCAGAAGCAGGTGCAAATCAAGGAAATCAAATTCCGTCCGGGTACCGATGAGGGCGACTATCAAATCAAGATGCGCAACATCAACCGCTTCCTTGCCGACGGCGACAAAGTCAAAGTGACATTGCGTTTCCGAGGCCGTGAAATGGCCCACCAGCAACTCGGAGCGCAACTTTTGGAACGCGTGAAAGAGGATTTGGCGGAAGTGGCGCAAATCGAGTCCTTCCCTAAAATGGAAGGTCGGCAAATGGTGATGATGATTGCACCGAAGAAAAAATAAAGTTATAATTTTCAGCTTACTCCGATTGCCGCTTCGGAGTAAGTTTTTGATTGGCGGCAAAAACCGTGGCATTTTGGGTCCAAGTGTTGGAAACCGACGGTTTATAACCCCCTGATGCCTTATCCAATAACAAATGGAGTTTTCCTATGCCTAAAATGAAAACCAAGTCTAGCGCGAAAAAACGCTTCAAAGTACTGGGTAACGGTGGTGTAAAACGCGGTCATGCGTTCAAAAGTCACATCCTGACCAAAAAAACCACTAAAACCAAACGCCAATTGCGCGGCACCGCTATGGTGGATTCACGCGATTTGGCTTCTGTTGCCAAAATGTTGCCCTACGCTTAAGGAGTTTAGAATATGCCACGCGTAAAACGCGGTGTAACCGCCCGTGCCCGTCACCAAAAAATCTTCGCGTTAGCCAAAGGCTACCGCGGTCGTCGTAAAAATGTCTACCGCGTTGCCAAACAGGCGGTAATGAAAGCCGGTCAATACGCATACCGCGACCGTCGCCAACGCAAACGCCAATTCCGCCAACTGTGGATTGTCCGTATCAATGCAGGTGCGCGTGAAAACGGTTTGTCTTACAGCAAATTTATGAACGGCCTGAAACGCGCCTCTATCGAAATCGACCGCAAAGTATTGGCTGATTTGGCCGTGTTCGATAAAGCCGCTTTTGCACAATTGGTTGAAAAAGCCAAAGCTGCTTTGGCTGCTTAAGCCAAAAAATTGAAAAGGAAGCTGCGGCTTCCTTTTTTCTTTGTTTGCAGAAATTCTATGTGATTGATTTTCTTTCTTTAAAGTCTATTTTTTTAAATAAATTTGCGTTAAAATACAGAAAATTTATCCAATGGATTGGCCGTGAAGAAAATAAGGTCGTCTGAAGAGTCTGATATGTCAGGCTATACAGGCGGCCTCATTGTTTCAGGTGGCATATCATTAATTGACAGACTTGATATTATGGAAAATGTAAACCGTATCGTTGCAGAAGGCATTGCCGCAGTAGAAGCTGCGCAAGATTTCAATACATTAGAACAAATTAAAGCACGCTATCTCGGTAAAACCGGCGAATTGACCGGGCTTCTGAAAACTTTGGGTCAAATGTCGCCTGAAGAGCGCAAAACCATAGGCGCGCATATCAATGAGTGCAAAAACCGGTTTCAGACGGCCTTTAACGATAAGCGCGATGCCCTCAACGAAGCCAAACTTCAATCCCGGCTTGATGCCGAAGCCCTTGACATTACCCTGCCCGGACGCGCTCAGGAAGGCGGCAGCCTGCATCCCGTAACCCTGACCTTGCAACGTGTGGTCGAGCTGTTCCACGGAATGGGTTTTGAAGTGGCGGATGGACCTGAAATCGAAGACGATTTCCACAATTTCCAAGCCCTGAACATCCCTGCAAACCATCCTGCCCGTGCGATGCAGGATACGTTTTACGTTGAAAACGGCGATGTTTTGCGTACGCACACTTCCCCGATTCAAATCCGCTATATGCTCGATAAAAAAGAGCCGCCCATCCGCATTATCGCCCCCGGCCGCGTTTACCGTGTGGACAGCGATGCCACGCACTCGCCTATGTTCCATCAGGCGGAAGGTTTGTGGGTAGAAGAGGGCGTAACTTTTGCCGACTTAAAAGCAGTGTTCACTGACTTTATCCGTCGCTTCTTTGAACGCGATGACCTGCAAGTACGTTTCCGTCCGTCTTTCTTCCCGTTTACCGAGCCTTCTGCCGAAATCGACATCATGGGCGAAAACGGCAAATGGTTGGAAGTAGGCGGTTGCGGTATGGTACATCCTAACGTATTGAAAAACGTCAATATCGACCCTGAGAAATATACCGGTTTCGCTTTCGGTATCGGCCTCGACCGCTTTGCCATGTTGCGCTACAACGTCAATGACCTGCGCTTGTTCTTCGATAACGATTTGAACTTCTTGAAGCAGTTTGCAAAATGATCGTGCAGGTTGTCTAAAAATGAAAAAGCAGTCTGTGCCTGTTTCAGGCAACCTTGAGTTTTAGAAAAGAATGAGATTTTGAGAATGGATAATGGGAAACTGAGTTTTAAGGAATTAGCAATTTTGGCGCTGAAAGAGGCCAATCGTCCCATGATTGCATCTGAATTGTGGGAATTTGTTTTAAATAACAACTTGCATTATCAATTAGATAGTTTTGATATTCAGACAAAAACGTTTTTCGGCAAAACGCCTGAAGACAGTTTTAAGTCGCAATTTGCATCGTCCAAGCGTCCTGAGTGTGTTGCGGTAGTTCCGAATACCAAGCCTCAGCAATACATTTTAAAAGAGCAATTCAAACACAACTCCATCTCGAAGCAGTCTGCGCTCCCTACTAATATCAAAAAATCCGCTTTTCATGAGCGCGATTTACATCCGGTTTTAGCGTATTTTTTGAAACACAGCGACTATTTCAAATCTTATCCCAAAACAATTTTCCATAAAGAAAGTTCCAAAGGGCAGAAGGGTGAGGACAAGTGGCTGTACCCCGATATGGTGGCAGTGAATTTTGAATATGCTAATTATCAGAAAAACAATGTGTTGCCATTTATCGAAAAATTTGATATTTCGCCAATCAAGATTTTTTCGTTTGAGTTGAAAAAAGAACTGAATACTTCCAATTATAAGGAATATTTCTTTCAGGCAGTGAGTAATTCCAGCTGGGCAAACGAAGGCTATTTGGTTGCCTTGTACATTAAACAGGACAGCCAGTTTGTCGAAGCATTGCAAAAGCTTAGTCAGAGTTTCGGCATTGGAATCATCCATTTGAATATTGAAAATATTGAGAAAAGTGCAATTTTGTCTCCTGCGAAATTTAAAGAGAAAATGGATTATTCGGTGGTGTATGAATTGGCGGACAAAAATCCTAACTTTAAGCAATTCCTAAAAACCGTTACTGATTTCGCGCCACAATCTCCTGAAAGGTTCAGTAGTGAGTTTGACGAGATTTTGACGGAAGATAAGCTGCAAGAATATTTGAATACTACGTTGCAGGCTGCTTGTAAATAAGCATTGGTTATTAAGCAGCAAAGGCCGTCTGAAAACAAAATCTGATAAAACAAAAGTTAATTAGTTGATTGAGAACATAACATGCAATTCTCCTACTCATGGCTGAAAACCCAAGCCGATACCGAACTTTCCGCCGATAAGCTGGAACATCTGTTAACGATGTCCGGCTTGGAAGTGGAAGAAGCCGAGACTGCCGCGCCTGCGTTTGCGGGCGTGGTGATTGCCGAAGTGAAATCCGTTGAAAAACATCCTGATGCCGACCGTTTGAACGTTACCCAAGTTGATGCCGGTACGGGTGAGTTGGTTCAGATTGTTTGTGGTGCGCCGAATGTCAAGCCGGGCATTAAAGTACCGTGTTCGTTGCCGGGTGCCGTTTTGCCGGGTAATTTCAAAATTAAGCCGACTAAAATGCGCGGCGTGGTGTCGAACGGTATGCTGTGTTCCACCGACGAACTCGGCCTGCCCGACGACGGCGTGAATGGCTTGCATATTCTGCCGCAAGATGCTCCTGTCGGTGTAAACATCCGCGAATATCTGGATTTGGACGACACGGTGTTTACGCTGAAAATCACGCCGAACCGCGCCGACTGCCTGAGCATCAAAGGTATTGCGCGCGAAGTGTCCGCGCTGACGGGGTGCGCGTTCAGGCAGCCCGAAATCCGGAAAATGCCGTCTGAAGGCGGTAAAACCCGGACTGTGAAAATTGACGCGCCTGCCGATTGCGGCCGCTTTATCAGCCGTGTGATTGAAAACGTGAACGCGCGTGCCGCCACGCCGGATTGGATGAAGCAGCGTTTGGAGCGCAGCGGTATCCGCAGCATTTCCGCATTGGTAGACATCGGCAACTATGTGATGCTGGAAATCGGTCAGCCGATGCACGTTTTCGATGCCGATAAAATTTCGGGCAGTTTGATTGTCCGCCGCGCTAAAAATGGCGAAATATTGGAATGTTTGAATGAAAAAACCGTGTCTCTGTCCGACAATACATTGGTCGTAGCGGACGAAAAAGGCGCGTTGAGTTTGGCGGGACTGATGGGCGGCGCGGCGAGCGCGGTTTCAGACGGCACGCAAAATATCGTGCTGGAAGCGGCTTGGTTTGCGCCCGAAATCATCGCCGGCAAATCGCGCCAATACGGTTTCGGTTCGGATTCGTCGTTCCGCTTTGAGCGCGGCGTGGATTACCGTTTGCAGGCGGATGCCATCGAACGCGCCACCGAATTGGTGTTGCAAATCTGCGGCGGTGCGGCGGGCGAAATGGTGGAAGCTCTGGGCGAATTGCCTGAAGCGAAGCAGGTCGGATTGCGTTTGGGCCGTCTGAAAACCGTGTTGGGCGTGGACATTCCTGCCGAACAGGTGGAAACCATTTTGCAACACTTGGGTCTGCAGCCAGAGAAAACGGCGGAAGGCTTCCGCGTTACCGCGCCGAGCTTCCGTTTCGACATTGAAATTGAGGTCGATTTGATTGAAGAAATCGGACGCGTTTACGGCTATGAAAACATCCCCGACGATTACACGTCAGGCCGTCTGAAAATGCTGGAACTGCCCGAAACACGCCGTCCGCGTTTTGCCGTTTACAACGAAATGGCGGCGCGCGGCTACCGCGAAGTAGTCAGCTATGCCTTCGTTGACGAGCAGTGGGAACAAGATTTTGCTGCCAACGCCGACCCCATACGCCTGCAAAACCCGCTGGCGGCGCAATATGCCGTGATGCGTTCCACACTCATCGGCGGCTTGGTGGAAATTCTGCAAAACAATCTGAACCGCAAGCAAAACCGCGTGCGCGTGTTTGAAATCGCCCGCGTGTTCGGCAAAGGTTCAGACGGCCGGTTTGTCCAAAACGAACGCATCGGCGGTCTGTGGTACGGTGCGGCGATGCCCGAGCAATGGGGCGAGAAAACGCGCAATGCGGATTTTTACGACATTAAGGCGGATGTGGAAAATCTGTTGAAAAACAAAGCAGTCGAGTTCGTCAAAACCGAACATCCCGCCCTGCACCCCGGACGCGCCGCCAATATCGTTTCAGACGGCAAAGTCATCGGCTTTGTCGGCGAACTGCATCCGAAATGGCTGCAAAAATATGATTTGCCGCAAGCGCCGCTGGTATTTGAAATCGATATGGCGGCCGTGTTGGAATGTGGGAAAACGCGCTATCGGGCCGTATCGAAATTCCAGCCGGTGCGCCGCGATTTGGCGTTTGTGATGCCGGAAGCAATGTCCCATAACGAGTTGTCGGCAGCCTTGAAGGGCGCGGCAAACAAGTTGGTACAGGAAATCAGCGTGTTTGACGTGTATCGCGGCACAGGCCTGCCCGAAGGGATGAAGAGCGTGGCGGTCAAAGTGATTTTGCAGGATATGGAAAACACGCTGACGGATGAGGCGGTCGAGCCGCTTATCGGAAAACTGGTTGGCGCGGCAACGGCGGCAGGGGCGCGGCTTCGCAGCTAAAAATAAATATTCGCTTGAATTTTAAATAAAAATTGGTAATAATCTACAACTATTACAACAGAAGGTAATCATATGACTCTCACTAAAGCCGAATTGGCCGATATTTTGGTAGATAAAGTCAGCAACGTCACCAAAAACGATGCCAAAGAAATCGTCGAACTCTTTTTTGAAGAAATCCGCAGCACTTTGGCGCGCGGCGAGGAAATCAAAATTTCCGGTTTCGGTAATTTCCAGTTGCGCGACAAGCCGCAACGCCCGGGCCGCAATCCGAAAACCGGCGAGGAAGTGCCGATTACCGCCCGCCGCGTGGTAACTTTCCATGCCAGCCAGAAACTCAAAGGCATGGTGGAACACTACTATGACAAACAACGTTGATTTGACGCTTCCCGCAAAACGCTATTTCACGCTGGACGAGCTGTGCGGACTGTTGCAAACCAGCCCCTATGGTTTTGCGCAATGGCAGCATGATCACGGTGTGGTTGTCGGTTACGGCGGCGAACGCTACACCCGTTTGGATGTGGTGAAACTGTTGAAATTGAAGAGCACGTTTGCACCGTATGCAGAAGGTGCGGAGTCGGGTTCGGACGGCAACCGTCCGGTTACGCTTCAGGAAATCGGAGACGGTCTGAAAGACCTGTTGGCTGATTTTGATAAGGAATTGTGCTGATTTGAGGCCGGTTGCAGGTATGCAGCCGGTTTTGTTTTACACGCTAAAAAATAAGGGGCTGTCCTAGATAACTAGGATAAACTCGATTTTACTAATTGTTTTAAAATGGAAATTTGAACTTTTATCTCACTGTTGTTAAAACGCCGTTCGCACTCCTTTAAATACAGCTCAAAATGCTCTTTGGGAATGCCGTTAAACTTGCGTAAATGACGTTTTGCCCGGTTCCCAAAGTTCCCAATTCCATCGATATGGTTTTGTCGTTCAGCAAAATGTGTGCTGTGATTGATACGAAAACGAAGTTTCAGTGAAGCTAAAATGGCTAAATTCGCCCACATCCAATACATCATAGCTACGATAACAATCCGTATAAACAATGCTGTCAGGTTTCACCTGTTCACGGATAATAGGAAATAAAGTAGCGGTTTGAGTATTCGGTACAGCAACCGTATAAACCTTATATATTGCGTCCTATCAGAGGGGCGCATTACTTTTCTTACCATTTCGCTTCAAAAGACCGAATACGGCGACTTTACCGGCAGCACCGCGTTTGCCTTTGCGTTGCCCGCCAAAATAACTTTCATCTGCTTCTGCTTCGCCATCAAACATTTCCAAATGCGGACTGTTTTGATAAATAAGTAATCGTACACGATGAAAATAATAGGCTGCGGTATTTTTATTAACGCCTACTAACTCTGCTGCTGTTCTTGCAGTTACACCTGCAACAAATAGCTCAATGAGTTTATTTTGTTTATACCGGCTTAGACGACTTTTTCTCATAGGGATAATTCTAACTTAATTTGAATTTCCCTAGTTATCTAGGACAGCCCCTAAAGTTATGATACCTCCAAAGCCTAAATATATCGCAAATATTATTTGCATAATCGTTGTTTGCAGAAAGTTAGAACCCGTTATCACGTCTTGGATAAAGGCCAAAACTATTGTGATTCCGAAAATTAAAAAGAAAAATTTCGGAATCCTCATCCTTTTCTGAAACCTGATTGCGGTATCCATGGCTTTGTCTTTGTCATTTAAGTTTGTGTTCATGTTTTTAACTTTCTTTGTTGCTAGAATCCTTTTTAAATTGCAGACTTTACCAGTAATATTTGCTTCTCAACTGACAGGCATATTAAATGCCCAACCATAGACCTACTTTCATTCCAGTATCTATGCCAATACATTTAGCATATACAACACCAAAACCCAACGATAATAGGCAATCAATTGGTAAAATAGAATATATACCTATGCAGGAATATATATCCGTGTATACAAACGGAAATTGAAAATGTCTCCGATATAATCGGAGACATTTTGAATTGGCACGCCCACGGGGAATCGAACCCCGGTTACCGCCGTGAAAGGGCGATGTCCTAACCGCTAGACGATGGGCGCATGTTGTGTATTCTTGTTGGCGCACCCGGAGCGATTCGAACGCCCGACCCTCTGGTTCGTAGCCAGATACTCTATCCAACTGAGCTACGGGTGCAGCAAAATCACTTGTTCAAGTGATTAAGAAAGCGTAATAATACGGATTTATCTGAGTTCTGTCTATTGTTTTAGGCTTTTATTTTCAGTTATTTTTTTAACTAATTGATTTTAAAATAAACTATTTTTCGACGCAAGTTGCAGCAATTCTGCCGCATGTTGCCGCGTCGTATCGGTAATGATTTCCCCGCCCAGCATACGGGCAACCTCTTCGATCCGTTGGATTTCATCCAATATACTGATTTCGCTGACGGTTTGCTCTCCCTCGCTGTGCTTGCGCACCCGCCAGTGGTTTTCTCCGCAGGATGCGACTTGCGGAAGATGGGTAACGGCAAGCACCTGATGTTTTCTGCCCAACGCACGCAAGGCTTTGCCGACCATTTCGGCTACTCCCCCTCCAATACCGGTATCGACCTCATCAAAAATCAGGGTGGGAACTTGGGTATATTGGCTGGCAACAACCTGCAAGGCAAGGCTGATACGCGCCAATTCACCGCCGGAGGCGACTTTGTTCAGCGGGCGGGGCGGATTGCCTTTGTTGACGGCAACTTGAAACTGTACCTGCTCCAAACCGTGTGCCGTCGGGGAAGACGGCAGCAGAACGATGTCGAAACGCGCGCCTTTCATAGCGAGATGCTGCATATTTTCCGTTGTCTCTTCGCCAAGCCTGCCGGCAGCCTGATGCCGCATGGCGGAAAGGATGTGGGCGGCTTCCTGATATTCGGCAAGGTTGCGGGCAACGGTTTGCGTCAATGCTTCCAAATCGGCGGCAGCTTGAAGGCTTTGCAGGCGTTCTTCGATTTCTGCCAACTTGGCAGGCAACTCTTCGGGCTCGATACGGTATTTCCGCGCTATCCCCATCAGTTCGCCCATACGCTGTTCCTGTGCCGCCAATTCATTGGGGTTGATGTAGCTGCGTCCTGCCACATCGCGCATATTGGCACTGATTTCGCCCAATTCGGCTTCGATGCTTGCCAACATATTCAGGCTCTCGGCAAAGCGCGGCTCGATGTTTTGCAGATTGGCCAATAGTTTTTGACATTGATAGATATGGCGTTGGATGCCGTTGTCGCCGTCAATCTTGCTTCCGACTTCTTCGGCGGCCTGCAACAGCTCGGCAGAATGGGCAAGGCTGTCGTGGCTTTGGCTGAGGGCTTCCCATTCGCCTTGTTTAATGTCCAATTGATTCAATTCGTTGAACTGCCATTCCAGACGCTCTTGTTCGAGGGCAATGTTTTCTGCCTGTTCCTGCGCTTCCTGCAATGCTTTTTTTGAGTTTGCCCAATTTTGATAAAGCTGTCTGACGGTTTCCGCCTGCACCTTGCTGCCCGCAAATGCGTCCAACAATTCGCGCTGGGCGGCTTCCTGATTAAGCGAATGATGGGCGTTTTGCCCGTGGATGTCGATAAGCTGCCCGCCGACGGCTTTAAGCTGCGCCAAGGTAGCCGCCTGATTGTTGATAAAGCTGCGGCTTTTGCCTTTGGCATCGATAATGCGGCGGATACTGAGTTCTTCCCCGCCCTCATCCAACAGCCCTTGCTCACGCAATTCTTCTTTTAAAACAGGCAAATGGGAAATATCAAACAACGCCGACAATTGGGCTTCTTTTGCACCGCTGCGGACTTGGCTGTAACCGGCTTTGTCGCCCAACAGCAGACCAATTGCATCCAAAGTAATGGACTTGCCCGCGCCGGTTTCTCCGGTCAATACGGTAAAGCCGCTTTGAAAATCCAGATTCAGATTTTCGACAATGACAAAATCACGCAAAGAAAGTGTTAGAAGCATTGTGAGGATTCCTTAGCAATTCTACCGACAAAAGCAATATCAACTTTAGATATACGAATTATAACTAAGATTTTTTAAATTAAAAATAAGTCTTTCCTTAATTTTGCTTAGTGCTTGTTTTTATCTGCTTATTTGTTGCAATGCCGTCTGAAGCAATGTGCGTTTCAGACGGCATTTGGAATTTCAGTTGGGCAGGGTATCGGACGGTACGGTTTCCGGCTCTTCTTCATCCGTAGGCGGCATTTCTATCAAATCGGGCAAAACCAGTTCGCCCAGTTCAGTCAGCGGTGGCAGTTCTTCCAAACCGTCCAAGCGCAAATCGCTGAGAAACGTTGCCGTTGTTGCCCACAATGCGGGTTTTCCCAATGTGTCCCGATGTCCGATGACTTCAATCCACCCCCGATCCTGCAAGGTCTGCATCACGTTCTGCGACACCGCCACGCCGCGTATGCCTTCGATGTCGCCGCGCGTTACGGGCTGCTGGTAGGCGATAATCGCCAGTGTTTCCATCACGGCGCGGGAATAGCGCGGCGCACGCTGTTCCTGAAGGCTGCCCAGCCGCTCGAATGCCGTCTGAACAACCTGAAAACGCCAGCCCTCTTGCGTATGCACCAATTGCAACGCCCTATCCTGCCAACGCGTTTTCAACTGCGCCAACACATCAATCAGTTTGTCTTGCGACAGCGGAGGCACACACAGTTCGCGCATGGATTTTTCGTTCAGGGGTTCGGTTTGGGTCAGAAGCGCGGCTTCAATCAGCGCGTCGGGAGAAATTTTGTCGGTCATACGGGTATCCGTGCTGAAACGGCATGGGTTTGGATATGCCGTCTGAAATCGGTTGGAATGGGGAGAAGCTGCCTGAAAAATATTTTTCAGACGGCATTCTTTATGCCTCCGAAGGTTTCTGCCCTTTGCGCTCTGCTTTTCTGGCTTCGCGAATGGCTTTGAGTTCGGCTTCTTTCTGACGTGCTTTTTTAAGCCAAGTTTCCCATTGGTTCGGCGTTTCGAGGGTGATTCTGCCGATTTTGCCTTCGCGGAAGTCGGTAAGGATGTTTTCGGCGGCTTTTTGGTAATTGACCCGTCCGCCGCTGAGGACTGCGCCGCGTTTTTTGGCTATCCACTCGAGCCACGAGTTGTCGTCCCAGTGGCTGCCGGGGTCTTTGTCGGCCTGGTAGCGTTCTTGCAACATAGGGAGGTAGTGGCGGCGGAGGTAGTCTAAGAGTTCGAGGGCGACTTCTTCTTCGTCCAACGCGTTGCGTCCGACTGCGCCGCCGGCAGCGAGGTTGTAGCCGCCTTCTTCGACGATGATTTTCGGCCACAGCATTCCGGGGGTGTCGTACAGCCAGAAGTCGTCGGCGAGGAAGAGGCGTTGTTCGGCTTTGGTGATGCCGGGTTCGTTGCCGGTTTTGGCGGATTTTTTGCCTATCATTCCATTGATGAGGGTGGATTTGCCGACGTTGGGAATGCCGCAGATGAGGACGCGCAGGGGTTTGTCTATGCCTTGCCGATGGGGAATCATCGCGCGGCAGACTTGGGTGATTTTGCCGTGCGCGCCGGTTTCGGAGGAATCGAGGGCGATGGCGCGCGTGTCGGACAGGCTGTTGTAGTGTTCAAGCCAGACCTTTGTGCGTTCGGGGTCGGCAAGGTCTTGCTTGTTGAGGATTTTGAGTTTGGGCTTGCCTTTGGAAAGCTGCGCCAACAGTGGATTTTCGCTGGAGGCGGGCATACGCGCATCCAGCATTTCAATCACCATATCGACGCTTTTGGCGCGCTCGGCGATGGCTTTTTTCGCCTTGTTCATATGGCCGGGAAACCATTGGATTGCCATGTCTGTTCTTTCTTCTCAATATTTGAAATGCCGTCTGAAACGGAGAACGGGGTTTCAGACGGCATAATGGTTTGACGGGATTAGCGGCCCGACAGGTTTTGTGCCTGTCTGTGCCGTATCAGCAATTCGTAACGCCCTTTCAACCTTCGGGCGAGTTTTTCGACAATATAGACCGAACGGTGCTGCCCGCCGGTACAGCCGATGGCGACGGTAACATAACTGCGGCTTTCGTCCTCCAAACGCGGCAGCCAACGCGTAACAAACCTTTCGATGTCGTCAACCATTTCCTGCACAAGCGGCTGTCCGTCCAAATAATCCCAAACGGGCTTGTCCATACCGGTGTAAGGTCTCAACTCGGGATCGTAATACGGGTTGGGCAGACTGCGCATATCAAACATAAAATCGGCGTTGTTCGGCACACCGTATTTGAATCCGAAGGACTCCAAAACCACCAGCAGTCCGGTACGCTCAACCCTCAGCCACTGCCGGACTGCATGGCGGAGCTGTTGGGCATTCATCTTGGAAGTGTCGATACAGTAGGCGATTTCCTTAAGCGGGAACAGCCATTCGCGCTCTTTTTTCAGGCTTTCCAACAGCGTCATGTCCTGACCGGCCAGCGGATGTCCGCGTCGGGTTTCGGAAAAGCGGCGGACCAGCACGGCCTCTTCCGCCTCGACAAACAAAACTTCAACCCTGTGCCCCAGTCCGCGCAGATAGGCAATCTGCTCGCGCGCTTGGGCAATGTCTATGCCGGAACGCACATCGACGCTGACCGCCAATTCGGTTTCGTCCGCACGTTCGATATGGTACGACACCAGCGACGGCAGCATTTCCAAAGGCAGGTTGTCCACGCAAAAATAGCCCAAATCTTCCATTTGGCGCAGTGCAACGGATTTGCCCGAGCCGGAAAGCCCGCTAATCAGGACGATTTTCATGATTCTGTTCGTTTTCTTTAAGTTGCGTCTGATGGCGTTCCAAAAATTCGCGCGTACTGTCTTTGCCGCGCAACTGGAGGATATAGTTGCGTACCGCCGCCTCAACCAAAACGGCGAGGTTGCGTCCGACGGCGACGGGCAGCGTTACCGAACGGACGTTGACGTTGAGGATGGATTCTGTTTCTGTACGTATGCTCAAACGGTCGAGCTGTTTCATGTACTCGTCGTCTGCGGCAACCAGGTTGATGATGAGTTGCAACACTTTTTTCGGCCGGATAGAAGTTTCGCCGAAAATATGGCGGATATTGAGTATCCCCAAGCCGCGCACTTCCAAAAAGTCGCGCAACATGGGCGGACAACGTCCTTCCAATGTTTCCGGACCGATGCGGAACAGCTCGACCGCATCGTCGGCAATCAGGCTGTGGCCGCGCGAAATCAGTTCCAATGCCAATTCGCTCTTGCCCAAACCAGAATGTCCGGTAATCAGTACGCCGATTTCAAACACATCGAGAAACACGCCGTGTTTGACGGACGATGCCGCCAAGGTGCGTTGCAGGTAAATCCGCAACACGTCCATCAGATAGGGGCTTTCGAGTTTGGAAGTCAGCAGTGGAATATCGTTTTTGTGGCAGTAGTCGCGCAGCCCCGGGGAAACCGGCAAGCCGTTTGCCACAATGACCAAAGACATAGAAATGTCGAACAGGTCTCCGAACTGATAACCCGTTTCCCCCGATTCGAGACGGTTCAGATATTCCGACTCTGCCAAACCGACCACTTGGATTTGGTTGGGGTGGATGAAATTCAGGTGTCCGACCAAGGCGAGGACGGGTTTGTCCGCCTCTACGCCGATACGGTTGTCCGCACCCGAATTGCCGGCGGCCCAGGCAAGCTGCAGCTTGTATTGGTTGTCGGAAAAGAGACGGCGGACGGAGATACTGGGCATATTACTCTTCAGTCAGGATGGCGCGGACTTCTTCCGCAGAGGAAACAGTCATCAGTGATTCCCTGATGCTTTTTTGAGAAAACTTGCCGGCCAATTTGGATAAAACCTCCAAATGCTCGCCCGTCGCATTTTCCGGAACCAGCAAAATAAAAACCAGGGAAACCGGCTTGCCGTCGGGCGCGTCGAATACGACGGGTTCGCGCGTGCGGATGAACGCGCCCGTCGCCTGCTTCACGCTCGCGTGGCGGCCGTGGGGGATGGCGACACCCTGCCCCAAACCGGTCGAACCGAGTTTTTCACGGGCAAAAAGACATTCGAAAACATCAGCATGAGGCAATGATGCCTCGCGTTCCAAAAGCAGACCCGCTTCCTCAAACAGCCTTTTTTTACTGCCCACCTCCATATCCAAAACGATATGGGACAAAGGCAAAATTTCGCCGATAAGGCTCATAAGCTTCTCTTTTCAGACATCGCAAAACAGAAAGATTGTACCGACTGCCGGGGCAAATCTCAATCCCGCATACGGTACGGGCTGACATAACACAGCGTTTTGAAAACATATTTTAACGCTTTTCGGCACAGATAGAAATGCCGTCCAAAGCAGTTTACGGCTCTTCAGACGGCATTGCCCTGCCTTATTTCGCGAAAAACGTATGGGCAAAAATGGCGGCAAACCACACCCAACCGATTCTGTTGTTTGCCAAAAACGTTTCAAAACAGATTTGCCGGACGCGGCTTTTGATGGCGGCATATTGGCGGTATTGCAGCAGCAGGACGATGGGGATTGCCGTCCAATATGCCCATGTCGCACCGATAACCGCCCCCAATACTGTCATCAGCAGGATAAAGCCGCCATGACACAGCATAACGGCGGCGATGTCGTAACGCCCGAACGTGACGGCTGAGGTTTTGATGCCGATTTTCAAATCGTCTTCTTTGTCCGCCATCGCATAGACGGTATCGTAAGCCAACGTCCACAATACATTGGCAGCAAATAGGATCCACGCTTCAAAAGGTACGTTTCCGACGACTGCGGCAAACGCCATCGGAATGCCGAAGGAAAAGGCAAGCCCGAGATAGAGTTGGGGAATCGGAAAAAAACGTTTGGTAAACGGGTAAGTCAGCGCAAGAAACAGCGCGGGCAGGCTCATCAGCCATGTCAGATGATTCAGCGGAATCAGGCACAATGCGGCAAGCAGGCACAAAAATGCCGTCAGCAGCAGGGCTTCTTTTTTCTTGACCCTGCCCTGTGCGAACGGACGGTTTTTGGTACGCTCGACAGCCCCGTCAAAATCGCGGTCGGCAAAATCGTTGATGACGCAGCCGGCACTGCGCATTAAAAACGTGCCGATTGTAAACGCCGCCAATACCGCCAAATCGGGAATGCCGTCTGAAGCCAGCCACAATGCCCAGTAGGTCGGCCACAGCAAAAGCAGCGTCCCGATGGGCTTGTCCGCCCTCATCAGCCGGATGTAAACGTCCAAACGATCGGACAGTCGTAAAAATAAAGGGGATTTAAGATTCATATTGCCGCACAGCTTGAAAAAACGGTATTTTATCCGATAAAGCGTTTCAGTTCGGGCAGAAAATACTCGGTCAGCAGCATTTCCTCGCCGTGATGGGAAAACTGCGAACGCCGCGCGGCAAAGTACCGCCCGCATCCTTCGCCGTAAACGGCAAACTCAAACGCCGAACGCGCCCCTTCCAAATCTGCCTGAAACAGACGCTCACCTAAAGGACGCGTGCCGCAGTCCAAAATGTTTTGCCAAAACGCCGAACCGACGCTGCACGCGCTTCGTGCCTGCACAACGGCAGTGCCGTCCAGTTTCAGAAGCACATCGCGCACCAGCCTCCCTCCGCATTCCGTCTCCAATTCGCCCAGTTTCAGCAGTTCCACCGAAAATGTATGCGGCAAGGCGCGCAATGCTGCGGTCAGCGACTGGGCTTTCAATAACCGGCTCATCGGCAGGCTGATGCCGTCTGAAACGGAGGCAGGCAAGTCGGGCAGCCATTTCCCAAATAGGTGTTCCATATTTTTCCCAATCTTTATACCGCGTCTGTTTTATCCAACTCCATCCATTCCGCTTCGGAAAAATCGGCTTTCAGACGGCATTGCAGATAGTTCAGGCTGTCTTGCGCAACGCATTCGTCAGAGCTGTCATGAATATGGTTAAACACGAGGCTGTGCAAGCGAATGCCGTATTGTTTGAGCGCGGCGAAACTGAGCAAGGTGTGGTTAATGCTGCCGAGCCGTCCGCTGGTAACAAGAATGACGGGATAAGCCTGTTCTTGAATATAATCAATGGTTAACAGATTTTCCGTCAGCGGAACCATCAAACCGCCCGCGCCTTCGACCAAGACGATTTCGTATTGCGCCACCAGTTGCTGCGTGGCGGTGCGGATTTTGTCCAAATCCAAAGCCCTGCCGTCCAGTCGGGCGGCGAGGTGGGGCGAAGCGGGGTAGCTGAAGATTTCAGGCATGGTCAGCCCTTGTTTGTCCGCTTCCTGCATGGGTATGCCCATAATTTTGCGGTGGACGGCGATGTCGTCGGCGATGTTTTGGCAACCGGTTTGCACGGGCTTTTGCGTGATCACGCTTTTGCCCTGCTGCAACAATTGTTTTGCCAATACGCCGGTGGCGACGGTTTTGCCGATGTCCGTGTCTATACCGCTGACGAAGTAAACGCCTTTCATTTGCTGTGCTCCTTCAAGATTTGCACGGTTTTGTCGGCAAGTTCGGTCAAAATGCCGTCTGAAATGATATAGGGCGGCATGAGGTACACCAGCCTGCCGAACGGGCGTACCCAAATACCCTGCGCCACGCAATCCGCTTGAAAACGCGCCATATCCACGCCTTTTTCCAGCTCGATTACCCCGATAGCGCCCAAAACGCGCACGTCTTTCACGCCGAGAATGTCCCACGCAGCTTTCAGACGGCCTTTTAAGATGCTTTCAATGCGGCGGATATTTGCCTGCCAGTCTTGAGACAAAAGCAGTTTGACCGAAGCGCAGGCCACGGCACACGCCAGCGGGTTCGCCATAAACGTCGGGCCGTGCATAAACACGCCCGCTTCGCCGCGCGAAATCGTTTCGGTAACTTTTTGCGAAGTGATTGCCGCCGCCAGCGTCATATAGCCGCCGCTCAAACCCTTGCCGATGCACATAATATCCGGCACGACCTCCGCGTGTTCGCAGGCAAACATCTTGCCCGTGCGCCCGAATCCGGTGGCAATTTCATCAAAAATCAACACGATATCAAATTCGTCGCACAAATCGCGCAAGCCGCGAAGATACTGCGGATGATAAAAATACATGCCGCCCGCGCCCTGCACGACCGGCTCTAAAATAAAGGCGGCAATATCCGCATGATGCGCTTCAAACAAGGCGCGGACAGGCTGCAAATCCGCCCCGTCCCATTCATCGTCAAAACGGCTTTTCGGATTATCGACAAAATAACGCTGCGGCAACGCACTGCCGAAAATATGGTGCATCCCCGTTTCCGGATCGCAGACGGACATCGCGTTCCAAGTATCGCCGTGATAGCCGCGCCGCACCGTCGCCATATTTTGTTTTGCACGCAAACCCCGCGCCTGCTGGTATTGCACCGCCATTTTCAGCGCGACTTCCACCGAAACCGAACCCGAATCCGCATAAAAAATACGGTCCAGCCCCTGCGGCAAAATCCCGACCAATAATTTGCCCAGTTCCACCGCCGGCTCATGCGTCAAACCGCCGAACATCACATGCGCCATTTGTTTCATCTGCGCTTCAACCGCCTGATTCAAAACAGGATGATTGTAACCGTGTATCGCACACCACCAAGACGACATCCCGTCAATCAGCCGCGTGCCGTCCGCCAATTCAATAAACACACCTTCTGCACGTTTGACAGGATAAACGGGAAGCGGATCGGTCATGGAAGTATAGGGATGAAGCAGATGGGTACGGTCGAAATCAAGCAATGATGATATGTGTTGATGTTCAGACGGCATAAGTTTCTCTCTTTTCTTCTTACTGTATTCAAACTCAAACGCGTATTCTACTCCGACAGACCGCTTCCCACACCTTTCCATCCGTTTTGGGCGCAAAACCGCGAAACAAATCGTTCCGCAGCATAAGCGCACACCGTTTCGCATTCCTCAAGCCTGATTGGAATCAGACGGCCCAACGCCCAATACCGTTTCACACAGCCTCCGCCTGACGCTTCAATCAGTCATAGATATAGTGGATTAACAAAAATCAGGACAAGGCAACGAAGCCGCAGACAGTACAAATAGTACGGCAAGGCGAGGTAACGCCGTACTGGTTTTTGTTAATCCACTATATTTTCAAACCGGAAAAATGCCGTCTGAACCTTCAGACGGCATTCCATTCATATTTATTCGTCTTTTTTGTGTTCGATGGCATTTCGGGAAAGATTGCCGCCGTAAGGCTCTTCAACCGTATATTCCCCCTCGATAATATCGTCATCGTGGGAAAACCCCTCTTTTCTGCCCGATTGGTTCATGTTGAAAAAATTTTCCGCACCTCCTGCCTGCAACACTGCCCCTCCCTTAAACGGCAGCAGCAGCAATACCGCCAACACCGAGGATACGAATCCCGGACTCATCAGGCAGACCGCCGCCACCGTATAACGGATAGGCCACAACATCTGATAAACAGACACCTTCCCGCCGCTTTTTACCGCCGCACCCGCCAATAAAAGACCGGACAGCCCCGTATGCCTGAGCATCAGCACGCCGGCAGCAAAGCCTGCCGCCATCAAAAACAGCGTCCAACCGCCGCCCAGCCAATCAGCAACCCACACAATCGACATAATCTCCAAAAACAGCAGCACTAAAAAACCGATACCGAAAAATCTCATTGACCGTCATCCTTATATTTAAGTAAACAGCAAACCGCCCGAACAGGACTCCGGGCGACCTGCCTGTAAATGATTACAAAACCATGTGCTTCAAGCCGAAACAATGTGAAATCACGCAATAATTATGGGTCTGTCCTAGATGACTAGGATAAACCCGATTTTACTAATTGTTTTAAAATGGAAATTTGGACTTTTATCTCACTGTTGTTAAAACGCCATTCGCACTCCTTTAAATACAGCTCAAAATGCTCTTTGTGAATGCCGTTAAACTTGCGTAAATGACGTTTTGCCTGGTTCCAAAAGTTCTCAATTTCATTGATATGGTTTTGTCGTTCGGCAAAATGTGTACTGTGATTGATACGAAAACGAAGTTTCAGCGAAGCTAAAATGGCTAAATTCGCCCACATCCAATACATCATAGCTACGATAACAATCCGTATAAACAATGCCGTCAGGTTTTACCTGTTCACGGATAATAGGAAATGAAGTAGCGGTTTGAGTATTCGGTACAGTAACCGTATAAACCTTACCATTTCGCTTCAAAAGACCGAATACGGCGACTTTACCGGCAGCACCGCGACCGCGTTTGCCTTTGCGTTGCCCGCCAAAATAACTTTCATCTGCTTCTGCTTCGCCATCAAACATTTCCAAATGCGGACTGTTTTGATAAATAAGTAATCGTACACGATGAAAATAATAGGCTGCGGTATTTTTATTAACGCCTACTAACTCTGCTGCTGTTCTTGCAGTTACACCTGCGACAAATAGCCCAATGAGTTTATTTTGTCTATACCGGCTTAGACGACTTTTTCTCATAGGGATAATTCTAACTTAATTTGAATTTCCCTAGTTATCTAGGACAGCCCCTAACTTAAACTCAACAAGTAGCATATGTGCAGAACGCACGCATGCGGTTCTCAAGGTTTGAGCTAAGAGGCCGTCTGAAAACAGAAAAACCCTTTCAGACGGCCTTTGTTTAACGTCACCAAGTCAGTAATGCCGCCACGCCCTATGCCTCCGAAGCAATAGGCAGAACATTCGGCCACGGAGAAAACAAAAACGAAACCGCCCGGGCAATCGGACATTTCCTTTTAGGTGCAGCGGTTGCCCGCGTCAACGGTGGTAATTTTGCTGCCGGCGGCTTGGCAGCAGTTGCAGCTGAAAAGGCAGCGGAACATCTTGGTCAACAGTATAACGATGGTAAAACCGCAATCGATCCGCAAACAGGCGAGTTCAATGCCAACCTGCTGCCGGAACATATTAAAGAAGAAATCAAATCAAAGAGCGGGGTGATTGCATCACTGGCGGGAGCGGCCGTGGGCGGCACGCCGATAGACGTGCAAATCTGAGGGGCGGTCGGATAGAATGGAGTAGAGAATAATTTAGTGGATATATCATATGTTGTATTGACTGATTTTTCGCATACTCACTGATTTTTTAAAATCTTTTTACATGGTTATAGAAATTTCGGTGTGGGAAAGTGATAAAAGTTTTAGGTTGTGTATGGGTCGCAGCATTGAGACCTTATCTAAGATATGAATATTAGCTTAGAGTTTCAAAGAGTATGCGGCAAAGGCTTAAGGAGTCAGGTTTTGCCTTCTGACGATGGCGCGGATAACGGTGCGGTTGGGGTGGAGGGCGTGGCGCAGGCGTTTTGAGAGGGGATGGGGCAAGCCTAGGATTTCGGCTGCAACGGCGGCGGCGCATATGGGGGCGGTGGCGAGTCCGCGGGTACCGTGCGCGGTGTTGGTGTAGGCATTGGGCAGGTACGGGCAGGGGGAATCTATGCGGTAGTTTTTGTCCAGCGCGAGTTTGGCGTAGGTCTGCTGCATAGCGGCAATGTTGCCGAGTGCGCCGACGACGGGGAGGTGGTCGGGGCTGTCGCAGCGTATGGCGGCGTGCCCTTGGTGTTTTTTGGAGTTTGGGTTGGCGGCAAACAATGATTCGGCAAGGGCGGGGTTAAGGTGTGCCAATGCTTGGCGGTTTGAGGCTTCTTCGGCTTCGTTCCATCCGGTATGGCTGCTGTTGGGAATAAAACTCGCGCCGTAGCAGTGCAGTCCGTGCCACGACGGGCTGATGTAGCTTTCGCCTGAAACGGCGCAACGCAGTTGTTCGGAAAACGGGATGGACGGTGTGAGTCCGGTTTGTCCGCGTATTTGCCTTAGGGGCAGGGCGGCGAGGTTGGCTTCGGGCAGGCAGGGGCTGTGCGCGCCGGCGCAGTAGATGATGTGTGTGGCGGTAAATGTGCCGTTTGGCGTGCTTGCAATCCACTTTTCCCCGTCGTGGGAAATGTCGGTTAACGGTGTGTCTTCGTGCAGTCCGATCAGCGGATGGCGGAGGAGGGCGCGGACGAATGCGGGCGGATTGAGCCATACGCCGTGCTGCCAAAACAGTCCGCATAATGGTTCGGTGTAGGGCGTGTTCAGCGGGATACCGGCGATTTTTTCGGCTTCTGCAGACGTGATGCTGCGGTAGAGGTGTGCATGGTGTTTTTGTAACCCCAATTCGTGATTGCGACGGTATTCGTCTTGGTTGTAATTGAGGTGGATGATGCCGTTTCCGCCCCATGTGTCGGAGTCGGGCAGGATGTGTTCGAGCAGGCGTTTGGTGTAACCGTAGCCGGTGAGCAAAAGTTCGGTTTGTTCGGTATCGTGTGGCGAGATTTTGGCATAAAGCAGCCCTTGGCGGTTGCCGCTGGCGGCTGATGCGGCTTTGCCTGCGTCCAATACGGTAACGGAAATGCCGTGTGATGCTAAGGCGTGGGCGGTTGCCGCGCCGGATATGCCTGCGCCGATAACGAGAACGTGTTCTGGTTTTTGCCGTTCGGATGTTTGTGGAAGTGCAAACCAGGGTTTGTCGGACTTGCTTTCGGTTTGCGGGATGGCTTCGGTCTGCCAGGAAATGTGGTGGAAATGTTCGTGCAGGCGGTGGGTGCGTGAAGGGGGAACCAGCCAGAAACGGACATCGGGCAGGATGTGTTCGATCAGATTGATGCTGTTGAATTGTAGGCACTGCAGTGCTTGTTTCAAACGGTGTTTCAGACGGCATTCTCCGTCCGAAGCATCTTGTGCGGTTTGAAAATCGGGAATCTGATTATCGGGAAGGCAGATAATCAGGTTGAGCGGTTGCGCGCGTTTGTCGATAATATTGTAAAGTGTGCGGATGTCGGGAATGCCGTTCCATGCGAGATTGTCCATATCAATGCCGTCTGAAATGTGGGTTTGAATATCGGTATCGGGATAAAGCTGTTAAAATACCCGCCGTTTAAAGGCACGCATGCGCCTGCCGGATATTGTATGCCGAATCGAGGTGTTTTTTGAATAATATTCCTGTTGAAATCCGCTTGTTGAAAAACCGTACCGTGTTGGTTTTGACTTATGGGGACGAACCTAAAAATCTGTCCGCCGAATTTTTACGCGTCTATTCGCCGAGTGCGGAAGTGCGCGGACACGGTGTGGGACAGGATGTTTTGCAGACCGGCAAGGCGGATGTCCAAATCACGGATTTACAGCCTGTCGGACAGTATGCGCTGAAAATCAGTTTTTCGGACGGGCACGACAGCGGTCTTTACGATTGGGACTATCTGCACGGGCTGGCATACGGACGTGATGCCATGTGGCAAAAATATCTGGACAGGTTGGCGGCGGCGGGCGCGTCGCGTTTTGAAGAGAAATAAGACCGGTCGGATAGCAATCTGACGGACAACGGTATCAGAGAGGTGGTTAGAATATGGGCGGACAGAAAACGCATTTCGGGTTCAGTACGGTCAACGAAGATGAGAAAGCCGGAAAAGTGGCGGAAGTGTTCCACTCCGTCGCCAAAAACTACGACATTATGAACGATGTGATGTCGGCAGGGCTGCACCGCGTATGGAAACACTTTACCATCCATACGGCGCACCTGAAAAAAGGCGATAAAGTGTTGGACATTGCGGGTGGTACGGGCGATTTGTCGCGCGGTTGGGCAAAACGCGTCGGCAAAGAGGGCGAAGTTTGGCTGACCGATATTAATTCTTCTATGCTGACCGTCGGGCGCGACCGTCTGTTGAACGAAGGTATGATTCTCCCCGTATCGCTTGCCGATGCGGAAAAACTGCCTTTCCCCGACAATTATTTCAACTTGGTTTCCGTGGCGTTCGGCTTGCGGAACATGACGCATAAAGATGCCGCGCTGAAAGAGATGTACCGTGTTTTGAAACCGGGCGGCACGTTGCTGGTGTTGGAGTTTTCCAAAATCTACAAACCGCTCGAAGGCGCGTATGATTTCTATTCGTTCAAGCTGCTACCGGTCATGGGCAGGCTGATTGCGAAAGATGCGGACAGCTACCAGTATCTCGCCGAATCCATCCGCATGCACCCCGACCAGGAAACTTTGAAACAGATGATGCTGGATGCGGGCTTCGACAGCGTGGATTATCACAATATGAGTGCGGGCATCGTCGCGCTACATAAGGGCGTGAAATTTTAAACAGACTGCCTGTGCGGCCAATGCCGTCTGAACACGTTTCAGACGGCATTTTTGTGTTTTTTGAGACAAAGGTTTTAAATCTTAAAAATTAATTCACATATATATCAATAAGTTATAAACTTTTTAAAAAATAGGAACAATTATCATTTGCAAGATTGGGAGATGTCTGTATAATGCATTCAATCCAGTAAACAACGCAGCAGACGAAAGGAGGGAAAAATGCCGGAAAGTATTTTCAAACAGATTTCCTCCGATATTTTGAGGCTGCACCGTGATTCTGTTTATTCCCTGCTTGCCACTTCCGGCTGCAATTGTCAGGTGCATGAGGCGGCGTATGTCAACATCGACGGCAAATATTATATTGCGCTTTCATGCGAGCCCGAGGTGGGGGAAGTTAAAACAGGCATTTTGCTGATTGAAGATGAAAGCCGCAGCATCCGCTTGAGCTGGGTCGGCAGTGCGCGGGAGCTTGACAGAAAGGATAATGCCTATCGGCGCGCCCTGTTCGCGTTGTCCAGAAAGCTGGGGCGGTGTAAGGACAGGCTGCATACGGCGGTTCAACCGTTTTTGTTGGAGCTGGTGCCGGAGAAAGGCAGGTTTTCTGTCGGGGATGAAGAAGTTTGGATTTCTCGAAACGATTTAGTGAGGGCTTTATATCCTGTCGGATACAGTATGCGGCAGGCAGTGTTGCAGATTTAAAGTTTTGGTAGTGGTTTGTGTTCCTTTTGCGCCCCTTTTCCAAGGGGCGATTTTTTTGCACGCGTGTTGGCGGCAAAGGAAAAATGCCGTCTGAAAGGCTTTCAGACGGCATCCGCGTGCGGAATTACCTGTCCGGTAAAAGACGGATGCCTTGATTGCCCAGCCGTTTTGACAATTCGGCAACCTTTCCGTGTTTTCCTAAAACAAAATCAGGGAGGATTTCTGCCAAAGGGCGGATGACGAAACTGCGTTCGTGCGCGCGCGGATGCGGCAGGGTGAGTCGGGGGGCGTCGCTGGAGATGCCGTCAAAGTCGATGATGTCCAAATCCAATGTGCGCGGCGCGTTGCGGAAGCTGCGTTCGCGTCCGAAATCGGCTTCGATACGGTTGAGTTCGGTAAGCAGGGCAATGCCGTCCAAGGTGGTGGAAACGGTGCAGACGGCATTGATGAAATCAGGCTGATTGTCGTAACCGACAGGTGCGGTCATATACAGTGAGGAAGCCTGTTCAAGCCGGATGTCAGGATGGGACGACAGCGTGTCCAATGCGGCGCGTACCTGTTGGGCAGGGTTTTCAAGATTACTGCCCAGGGCGATGACGGCGAAATGTCTGTTGTTCATGGCAGTGTTTCAGAATGGCACGACTTTGGTTTTTGCAAGGTAAACGATACAGGCGACGCAACACATAGCAAGCAGGTAAACGGCATAGAATTTGGCAGAACGTGGGCGGGCACGCATCATAATCATACCTAATGCGATATAGGTGAGCAGGAGCAGAATTTTTGTACCGAGCCATGGTGCGTTGAACGGGGAGAAATGGGTAATTTTCATTAACCACAATCCGGTAAACAGCAGCATGGTGTCGTTAAGGTGGGGTAGTGCCTTCCAAAAGCCCGCCAAGGGTTTTTCGGGATTTTTCCAAAGCAGGAAAAAGCGGATGTTGAACAACAAAATGGTAACGGTAACGAAGATTTGGTGGCTGTATTTGACAATCAGATACTGCATAGTCGGCTCTTATTAAAATAAGGGTTGGAACCGGCCTATTTTACCGCAAACATTTATTTTTGACGTAACTTTTCAAATGCCAACAGATAGGGCGGGTTGTTTTTCCGGTTGGTAAAGCCGTAACGCAAAACGGCAAACTGTTCTTGAGGCAGGTTTTTTGCCCATTGTTCGATTGCTTCTGCCTCCTGTTTGCCGTTTTCGTGTCCCGGATAGAGGACGGCAATAAGCATACCGCCTTCCTTCAGCAGGGAGAGGGTTGCGCAAAGGGCGGGAATGCTGGTTTCCGTGCGGGTGGTAAGGCTTTTATCTCCGCTGGGCAGCCAGCCAAAGTTGAAAATGGCGGCATTTAACGGTTCTGAAACATATTGTTTCAGGTTTTCGTGTCCGTCTAAGATGAGTTGCACATTCTCGTATCTCGCCTCTTTCAGACGGCATCGGGTGCGGCTCAGGGCTTGCGGTTGGATATCGAATGCCCACACTTTTCCCAGAATGCCTGCTGTTTGTGCAAGAAAAAGGGTGTCATGTCCGTTGCCGGCTGTGCCGTCTAAGGCGTTCCCGCCTTCGGGCAGTGTTTGCTGTAAAAGGTAATGGGCGAATGGAATGATGTTTTGCAATAACATTTTTAAATGCTGTCAGAAAATAAAAATACCTTACCGATGCCGGTAAGGTATTGGAATATATTGATTTGTGCGGATTATTCAGCAGATTGTTGGACGGTTTCCACTTGGACGAGGGTTGATGCAGGTGCGGTTTGGGGTCTGTTTTCGTGTTGAAGGTTGACAGAGCGTGCCGGTACGATGGTGGAAATGGCGTGTTTGTAAACCATTTGGGTTACGGAAGTGTTTCTCAGGAGAACAACGTATTGATCGAAAGACTCAACCTGACCTTGCAATTTGATACCGTTAACTAAGTAAATCGAAACCGGAACATGCTCTTTACGCAATGCGTTCAGGAAGGGATCTTGCAACATTTGTCCTTTAGCTGTCATATTTTTTAACTCCGCTATTATGATTGTGAAATCGGGCAAATGCCCTGTATTTGTAGAATTGTAGCCTTTAATAGGAAAAATTACCAATTTTTTTTGTGCTTAAAACGGATTTCTACGCTAATTGTTTGCATACATTAAGAACGTTGCTGCAGCATCCATGATTCGATTTTGCGTGCGTCGTTGACCCGCGTGGCGGATGTAGGCGAATTTAACAATATGATGGTAACCGGTTGGTTTTGAATATTGGCTTTGACAACCATAGACCTGCCCGCCTCGCGTATGTAGCCGGTTTTCTGCAATTCGATGTTCCACATGCCTTCCCTGACCAAGGCATTGGAGTTTTTGTAGTTCTGCTGCCCGTTTTTGGTCTGTACCGAGGCGTAGTTGGAAGTCGAGTTGGTGCGGATTTGCGGATATTGGGCGGCGGCGTTGACCATGAGGCTCAGGTCTTTGGCTGTGGAAACGTTTTGGAAGTTGAGTCCGGTCGGTTCGTAAAAGCGGCTGCTGTACATGCCCAGGCTTTGGGCTTTGCGGTTCATGGCGGCGACAAATGCGCCCATGCCGCCGGGGTAGGTTCTGCCCAAGGCGTGGGTGGCGCGGTTTTCGCTGCTCATCAGGCTTAAGTGAAGCAGCTCTTTCCGAGTAAGGGACGTGCCGATGGCAAGGCGGCTGCCTGTCCCTTTGATGCGGTCGATTTCATCTGGTGTAATGGTAACGGTTTCATCCATGTTTAAATTTGCATCTAAAACGACCATTGCGCTCATGAGTTTGGAGATGGAGGCGATGGGCATGATTCTGTCGGCACTTTTCTGATACAGTATTTGTCCCGTTTTATTATTGACAACCAGTGCGGATTGGGAGGAAAGAATCAGTCCGCCTGTAATGGCTTGGGTGTTGGTGGGGTGTATCGGACTTTCTGCAAATATTTCTATCGGGTCGGAGGATGTGAACAGGGTATGTTCCAAAAATTGTCCTAAAATATCGTCTTCGGCAAAGAGATATGCCGAAGGCAGGGATAGGCATAAACCGAGTAGCAGAGACGAAGGCAGATGTTTTAAGGTGCGGATGGACATTTTTGATTCCATTGATTGAATGTTGGCATTATTTTGTTGAAAAAACAGATATATGTAAAGTATGTTGTCAGGGAGATAGGTTGCTTGTATCCGTAATGTAAGATTGTTTTATTAATAACATATTGTTTTTATTAAAAACATTTATTGTGATTTAATTTCGGCGGTTTGATTTGAAACAGAGGCCGTCGGTTGAATCTATGCGCCTCGAGGCGGTAGAATCGGAGTTGGCTTAGATATCAAACTAATGCACAGGTGCGTGCTGATGCATTGTTTTAATCGTTGAAATATTGGGAGTACGGATAATGGGTTTGAAATATGAATTTACCCTGCCTTCAAGCAGCGGTGCGGATTTCCATTCGGCAGAACATCTGCCTTTGGTTGTGTATTTTTATCCGAAAGACAGTACGCCTGGTTGTACGACGGAGGGGCTGGATTTTAATGCGCGATTGGCGCAGTTCGGCGACTTGGGTTATACCGTGGTCGGCATTTCGCGAGATGGGGTGAAGGCGCATCAGAACTTTTGCGAGAAACAGGGTTTCCGGTTCGAACTGTTGAGTGACAAGGATGAAACAGTGTGCCGCCTGTTTGATGTCATCAAATTGAAGAAACTGTATGGGAAAGAGTCGTTCGGTATCGAGCGCAGTACGTTTGTTCTGAATAAGGACGGTGAAATCGTCCATGAATGGAGGAAGGTCAAGGTGGCGGGTCATGCGCAGGAAGTGCTGGAAACGCTTTCCTGATTATGCGGGTTTCGCTTCCTAACCTGTTTCAGACGGCATTTGTTTGGAATAATATGGAAGAAGATTTGATTGACAGGCTGCTTGAAACCTTGTGGCTGGATCGGCGGCTTAGTCGGAATACCTTGGACAGTTACCGGCGGGATTTGGAAAAAATTGCCCGCCGGTTGTCTTTGTGCGGTCAAACCCTGAGGGATGCGGACGAATCGGATTTGGCAGCGGCGGTTTATGTTGCCAGTGAGGAGCGAAGCTCTCAGGCTCGTGCATTATCAGCATGCAAACGCCTGTATATATGGATGGAGCGTGAAGGCATGAGGACGGACAATCCCACCCGTTTGCTGAAACCGCCCAAAATCGACAAGAATATTCCGACCCTGATTACCGAGCAGCAGATTTCCCGACTGCTTTCCGCACCGGATACGGATACTCCGCACGGTTTACGGGATAAGGCATTGCTTGAATTAATGTACGCAACCGGCTTGCGTGTTAGCGAAGCGGTCAGGCTGAGTTTTGGCAATCTGGATTTGGACAGGGGGTGTATCACTACCTTGGGCAAGGGTAACAAGCAAAGGATAGTGCCGATGGGGCGGGAGTCCGTATATTGGGTGGAACGTTACTACAAGGAGGTGCGCCCGTTGCTGTTAAAGGGAAGGTCTTGCGATGCATTGTTCGTCAGTCAGAAAAAAACAGGCATTTCCCGACAGCTGGCATGGATGATAGTTAAAGAATATGCAAGTCAGGCAGGTATCGAACACATCAGCCCGCACAGCCTGCGCCATGCTTTCGCCACACACTTGGTGCAGCACGGATTGGATTTGCGCGTGGTTCAGGATATGTTGGGACATGCCGATTTGAACACGACTCAGATTTATACCCATGTTGCCAATGTGCGGCTGCATAGCGTGGTTAAGGAACATCATTCCCGAAATTGAGGCTCTGTTCCCTCATCTGCTTCAGATTAATAAAAAACCAATCGAAAATAGAAATACGATAAAAAAATACCAAGAGAACCGAGTATCTTAACCTTGCAATACGAACTGTTTTTATTTATATTTGCGTACGATAATAAAAGCCGCTATCAGTATGATAGTTTGAGAACACACGGAGTATAAAATGTTTATCTGTATCTGCAATGCCGTTACCGACCATCAAATCAAAGAAACTATTGCCGCAGGTGCGACCACAATGGGTGATTTGCAATCTCAGTTGGGCGTGGCAACCTGTTGCGGCTGCTGCGGGGAGCTTGCTGCTTCGTTTTTGACGGCACATAACGCTCAACCGACGGTTACGGCAGGTATTAGCGTTCAAGCGTAAAACGGTTTTAAAAATGCCGTCTGAACAGTTCAGACGGCATTTTGCTGTTTTTTGGTTGCGTGTTAAGACAGTGCCGATTTACTTCAATGATGATTCCGCTATGTATTGGGACGATAAAAGGGATAATAGTTATCCAAGATAAAAATTCTAATGATGGAGGTGCGGCATTCAGACCGACATCAGGCGAACAATATACAGTAATACAAATAGTTGGCGGAGATAATATTGTAAGGCATAAACTTTATATCCTTGGATTTTATAAAGGAAAAGATGGAAATTTTGAATATATCAGAGAAGCAGATGGAAAAATTAATCATAGATTATTTGTCCCTAAGCAGCAATTTCCTGAAAAATAGCAGATAGAGATTAATATGTTAAATGAGATTTTTGAAATTTATTCGAGACAAGGGGAATCTTTGATAGGAATTGGAATTAGAGAAGCCGCATTACCCGTCCCCGCTGCAATAGATATATTAAATTTATTTATCAATGAGAGAATACTTGTATTGGGGGGAGATATTTATGTCAAGAAAGATAATTATTTTTATCAAACATATGATAATTGGTATTACGAGGGAAGTAATTTATTTAACAGTATCGACAAAGCAATGCATTATTTATCTCAAATAAAATTAGAGAATGCATACGTATCTTTTGTTTTAAAATTTATCTAACAAAGGAAGCACAAAAATAGATTTATAGTAAAACATCAAGATGTTGAATATCATGACTTAAAAGTCAGGTGTTGGAGTCACAGCTCAGGAGGTGCGAGAAATACATAATAAAGCAAAAGAACTATATGACCAAACAAGAAAGGATAGATGATGGGTTACCATATTAGGATAATAAATACCAGCAAAAAAATTTCAGACGAAAATAAAATAT
>NZ_CATQFV010000021.1:0-9375 GCF_958267435.1 Neisseria benedictiae | reverse complement strand
CCCCCCCCCCAACAACCTAAGTTTACTTTTATTGATTTATTTGCTGGTATTGGTGGATTTCGTATTCCTCTACAAAAATTAGGTGGAAAATGCTTATTCTCATCAGAATTCAATACCTACGCCCAAAAAAGCTACGAATTAAACTTTGGTGAAGTTCCTTTTGGTGATATTGAACAAATTCCATTGGATTTAATTCCTCAGCACGATGTATTGTGTGCAGGATTTCCCTGCCAGCCATTCAGTATTTCAGGGAAAATGCGAGGATTTGAAGATACGCGCGGCACGCTGATTTATCATGTCTTCAAAATCATAGAAGCGAAACAACCTGAAGTTGTATTCTTGGAAAATGTGAAGCACCTTATTCATCATGACAAAAAACGTACACTGACAACAATCCTCACACATTTGCAGGAATTGGGTTATTACGTTGAGAAAAAATTACTAAACGCCACAGATTTTGGTTTGCCGCAAAATAGAGAACGCATCATCATTATTGGCAGCAAATCTAAAAAATTTGATTTTTCAAAATTGAAATATCAACAGCGAACTGTATTGAAAGATTTCTTAGATGCAGAAGGTGAATTTGAATATTTGAATGAGCCTTATACGATTTTGTCGGAACAGAAACAGCAAAAGTCAGGTTTGATTTTTGCGGGTTATCGCAACAAAGCCATTCGCAAGGTAGGGGTACGTGAAGGAACAGAAAACTTATCCCGAGTACATAAGCAACCAAACCGCATCTATTCAACCAATGGAGTACATCCAGCATTGCCATCACAAGAAACATCGGGGCGATTTTGGATTTTCCACAATGGAAAAGTCCGCAAACTTACCATTAATGAATGTTATCGGATTATGGGTTTCCCTGAAACATTCCGTTTTATCAATAGTAAGAGCGAACTTTACCGACAAATTGGAAATTCGGTTGCCATTCCCATGATTAATGCGGTTGGTGAGCAAATAAAACAGCAACTATTAGGAAAGTAATCATGTCTAAAAATCAAAACCCAAATGAATTTATTCGTGCTACCTACGATGAAGCACTACAAACCCTAGGTTCTCATAATGTAATTCAAACCAAACTATCAGAAAATGAAAGAGTAGTATTGGACGACATTTTAGCTTATTCAGAAAAAGCAAAAGCCGTTTTAACTGTTGTAATAACTAGTTTGGTTTATAAGCAGCTTCATCCTGAACAAGATATTCGAAAACATCAATCCAGTATTAGCGGAGGTTACTCTGGACGGACATTTGATACTAACCACATCACACCATTTCTCAAATTGGAAAAATTTCCAGCAATGGCAGAAAGTGGCTGGCTTACTCGGTCATTAGAACAAAAAGTACCATACGATGAAAACTATACAGGTGCAATTAACCCAAGCAGACTAAAAGCATCTTTTTTGTCAACCATCGCTCTGATTCAGAAAAACGAGCGACTGCCAGAAATTTTTTCTTACCTACTGCAAGGGCTTATCTTAAAACGTAATGCACAGCAAATAGATTTAGCAAAACCTCACAACTTACCAATTTCAGCAATTATTGATTTATTAAACAAACACTTTCAAGCTAAATATACTGCCGATGGTGCAGCAAGGCTGCCTGTGTTGGCGTTTTATGCAATTTACCAATGTCTGATAAAGGAATTGAGGCGTTTTGACGAAAAAACATTATTACCATTAGAAAATCATACTTCGGCAGATGCAAGAAGCGGTCGGATTGGCGATATAGACATTAATGATGAAAAGAATGAAGCCTTTGAAGCTGTTGAAGTAAAACATGGCATTCCGATTACACGCCAACTTGTGCAAGATGCCTTTGAAAAATTTCAAACCACACAAGTTAAGCGGTATTACTTGTTATCAACAGCAGATATTGATGAAAGTGAACGGGAACTTATTGAAAGAGAAATTGAAAAAATTAAAACTATTCATGGGTGTCATGTTATTGTTAATGGGATTATTCATTCATTGAAATATTATTTGCGACTATTAGAAAATCCTGCCGAATTTATTTCTAATTATGTCAATTTATTGGAACAGGATACATCACTCAAATTTGAACATAAAAAGATGTGGAATGAAGTGGTTGTGAATTCGCAGAAGTACAATCAATAAAAGAAATACGGCAATATTGGACTAATACCTGACCTACGAATTATGCAAAACACCCAAAACCACCACAACACGCCCTCTGTCCCCCTTTCAGGCAGCCTGAAAACCGCCCCATCAACCCCTCCCCGCTACCGCCTGACCAAACTCGGCGAACAAATGGCGCGCCTACCCATCGACCCGAAAATCGCGCGCATTTTGCTGGCGGCGAAGAAACACGACTGCATGGCGGAAATATTGGTGATTGCGTCCGCGCTGTCGATTCAAGACCCGCGCGAGCGGCCGTTGGAAGCGCGCGATGCCGCCGCCAAGGCACACGAGCGTTTTACCGACAAGCAGTCCGATTTCCTTGCCTATCTGAACATTTGGGACAGCTTCCAGCGCGAGCGCGACAAGGGTTTGTCCAACAAGCAACTGGTGCAGTGGTGCCGCCAATATTTCCTGTCGCACCTGCGGATGCGCGAATGGCGCGAGCTGCACCACCAGCTTGCCCAAACCGCGATTGAAATGGGTTTAACCACCAAGGAAGCCGCGTTTAGACAACCTCCTTCCCAAGAGCGATTAAGGCCGTCTGAAAGCCAAGGCGACCAAGATTTGGCGGCAAAGCTCAAACAAAAACAACTGGACAAGAAACAACACCGCGCCCAAATCCGCGCCGCCAAAGAGGCGGGCTACGAACAAATCCACCGCGCCCTGCTCACCGGCCTTATCGCCAACGTCGGCATGAAATCGCCCGACGGCAACGACTATACCGGCGCGCGCGGCAGCCGTTTCCACCTTTTCCCCGCCTCAGCCCTGTTCAAAGCCAAACCCAAATGGGTGATGGCGGCAGAACTCGTTGAAACGACAAAACTTTATGCCCGCGACGTCGCCGCCATCCAGCCCGAATGGATCGAGCAGGAAGCGCCGCACCTCGTCCGCTACCACTATTTCGAGCCGCACTGGGAACAAAAACGCGGCGAAGTCATCGCCAGCGAACGGGTAACGCTCTACGGCCTGACCGTCTTGCCGCGCCGCCCCGTGTCCTACGGTAGAATCACCCCCGAAGAAGCCCGCGAAATCTTTATCCGCAGCGCGCTGGTGGCGCAGGAATGCGATTTGAAAGCGGATTTTTTTGTCCACAACAAAAAGCTGATTAAGGAAATTAGCGAGTTGGAACACAAGTCGCGCAAGCAAGACGTATTGGTCGATGACGAAGCCCTGTTTGCGTTTTATCACGAACGCCTGCCCGAGCTGGTGTGGAAAGACGCGAAAGGCGGCGTTTGGGGAAGCGAAGATTCCGTACGGATTATTGAATCTGACAAAGCCGAAAGGTCGTCTGAAAATGAACGCAACAAGTTTCGCCAAAATGAAAATCACGGCAACACCGTAGGTTGGGTTGAAAACCCAACACCCGCCGCAACCGCAAAAACCGTTGGGTTTGACAATCCAACCTACGCTGCCCAACAAACCACCCACTCCCCCGTGGGGGAGGGTCGGGGAGAGGGCAAAACAGTTGCTACACAAACCAACTTTTCCGCAACCGCAGCAAGCCCTCTCCCTACCCCTCTCCCGCAGGAGAGGGAACAGAGTTCCGCAGCTTCAACGGTTGCAGGCAGCCTGCACAACGTAGTGGATTCCAACGATGCGGACAAGCACGTGCGTGAACCGAGTTCACACACCCTACAAAATGTTTCAGACGACCCCAAACCCAAAAAGCAGCCTGCATCTCAAAAAGGCCGTCTGAAACCTTTGCCACTTGCCGATATCCGCACCTTTGAAGCCTGGCTCAAAACCGCCGAACGCGACAATCCGCGCCTGCTGTTCCTCAGCCGCGACGATTTGATGCAACACGCCGCCGCGCACATTACCGAAGAGCAGTTCCCCAAATTCTGGCAAACCGCAGACGGCAAGTTCAAACTTTCCTACCGCTTCGAGCCGCACCATCCGCTCGACGGCGTGACCATGACCGTGCCGCTGACCGTCCTTAACCGCCTGCACACGTCGTCGCTCGAATGGCTGGTGCCCGGTATGTTGCGTGAAAAAATCCAGCTGCTGATTAAAGCCCTGCCGAAGCAAATCCGCCGCATTTGCGTGCCCGTACCCGATTTCATCACCAAATTTCTCGAAAGCAATCCCAACCGCCAAGCAGCCATCATTCCCCAGTTGGCGCACTTTATCGCCAAAAGCGCCGGCGATATGCGGATTCTCGAGCAAATCGACCAAGACGCATGGGCGGCGCAAGAATTGCCCGAACATTGCTATCTGAATCTGCGCATTGTCGACGACGGCGGACAAGAGCTTGCCGGCGGCCGCAAACTGCACGAGTTGCAACAACAGCTCGGCCAAGCCGCCGCCGTTACCTTCCGCGACAACACCCAAGAATTCGAGCGCGACAACGTTACCGCATGGGACATCGGCACCCTGCCCGAATCCATTAAGTTCGCCCGCGGCAAACAACAGCTCACCGGCTACCTCGGCCTGCAAAAAGAAAAAGACGGCCGCATCGCCCTGCGCCTGTTTGACACCATAGAAGCCGCCGAGCAGGCACACCGTCAAGGCGTAATCGAATTGATGAAGCTGCAATTAAAAGAGCAGGTAAAAGATTTGAACAAAGGCATCCAAGGCTTCACCCAAGCCGCCATGCTACTCAAACACATCAACGCCGACACCCTACGCGACGACCTCACCCAAGCCGTCTGCGACCGCGCCTTTATCGGCGAAGACGAGCTACCGCGCAACGAAAAAGCCTTCAAAGAACAAATCAAACGCGCCCGCAGCCGCCTGCCCGCCGTCAAAGAAGCCCTCAGCCGCTACCTGCAGGAAACCGCAGCCGCCTATGCCGAACTCAACGGCAAACTCGGCAAACACCCGCTCACCCACCTCCTAAGACTACGCCTGCAAACCCTGCTCGCCGCCGGCTTTGCCACCCGCACCCCGTGGACACAATGGCCGCGCCTCCCCATCTACCTCAAAGCCATGACCCTGCGCCTCGAAAAATACAGCGGCAACCCCGCCCGCGACGCAGCCCGCGAAGCCGATATTCAAGAGCTTGAACAAATGTGGCAGGAAAAAACCGACAGCCTGATTAAACAAGGTCTCCCCATTCCAGACGGCCTTGCAGGGTTTAAATGGATGATTGAAGAATTGAGGGTATCGCTGTTCGCGCAGGAGTTGAAGACGCCGTATCCGGTGTCGGTGAAGCGGTTGTTGAAGGAGTGGAGTTTCTTTAGGTAATAATCTAAAATTCAATAGATTATTCAATTTTCAAACTTATGGAATTTAAAAAATGATTAAATGCTTTTTATCACATAGTTCTAAAGATAAAGAACGTTATATAAGAGTAGTTGCAGAAAATTTGAGAACAGATGCTACACTATTTGATGAAATTACTTTTGAAAAAGGCATGATGAATATTGAAGAAATTCATAATGCGCTGAATGATACATCTTTGTTTGTCATATTTTTATCTGGGCACTCATTAGATTCTGATTGGGTAAAAGAGGAGCTAACATATGCAAAAGACAAATTAGATCAAGAGCAAATAGATAGAATATATCCGATTATTATAGATGATAAAGTAAACTATAAGGATGAAAGGATTCCTGAATGGATGCGAGAAAACCTAAATATACAGCTTATCGCCTCCCCTAAAATAGCAGCTCGAAAAATCAATACCCGCCTGATCGAACTAGCATGGAAACACCATCCTAAACTTAAAGAAAGACAAGAAATTTTTGTAGGTAGAAATGATTTAATTAAAAAAATAGAAGAGCGATTAGATGACTTTGATCAAACCTATCCTATTACCCTAATTGCATCTGGACTTCCTTCAATTGGAAGAAAATCATTGCTTAATTATTCAATAAAAAAGGCAGGATTAGTTAAGGGAGCATACAAACCTATATTCATATCTTTAAATAGTCAAGATAACATAGAAGATTTTATTTTTAAACTTGCAGATAGCGGTATTTATCCTTTGTCTAATAATGAAAAGAATTCAATATTAAATGATAACTTACAAAGAAAAATTGAAATACTAAAAAGAATCATCAGTCAGATAAATAATGAAAATGAAAAGATTCTTATAGAAGATTATGGTGTACTTGTGCAGAGAGATGGCTCTATTATTGACTGGTTTAATGATATATTATTATCCTTTGATAATAGACTATTATTTTGTATAGCTTCACAATTTAGATTAAACCCAATCCTATATAGAAAATATCCAAAAATATTTTCTGTATCAGTAAAAGAATTAGAACGCCCAGAAAGAAATGGCTTATTGAATAGATATTCTTCTTTTCAAAATATACGGGAATCGCTTTCTGCCGACGACATGCAATTTTTCTCCGATCTTCTTACAGGGTATCCAGAACAAGTTTTTTTTGCAGTCGATCAAATTAAAGAACAAGGAATTATTTCTGCGAAAAAAAATTCTCATATCATCCAACAATATTCTTCTGATAAAGCGAAAGTAATTTTTGATATCTATAAAGATAATGAAGAAATTAAAGAACTTATACTTCTTCTTTCAAAATTTGAATTTATTAGTTATGAAGTTCTATTTAAGATAGTCCCAGAAGAAAAATATTTTCCTTTGTTACAAGAATTAATTACAAATTCAATATGTGAATATATTGGAAAAGTTTCTGAATATATTAGACTAAATGAAGTATTACGTGACTATATTAGCAGAAATAGATTTGAATTAAAAGCTGAATTTAATAAATCAATACAGAGTTATGCACAAAATTTCATCTCTAATTTTAATGATGATGGATTTGATATTTCTGGATATTTTTTATCAGCTAAAGAAAATTTATTAACCAACAGTTCTGATGCATATAAATTTATTCTACCTTCGATATTTATTAGTACTATTAAAAAATTATATGATGAAGACAGAAATTACGATGAAGCCATCTCACTAGCAAACAGAGTTCTTTCAAATGAAAGAACTCTGCATAAGAATACAATAAACTTTGTTCGATTTTTAAAATGTCAGGCATTAGCTAGAAAAGGTATGAATGATGAGTTTTTTCAAGAAGTTCATAAAATCCACGATGAAGGTGAAAAAGAATTTTTGATTGGCTTTTTCTACAGGTTACGAGGCAAAACTCAACAGTCAGAAAATCATCTCATCAAATCATTAGAATATAAAAAATTTAATGATCCAAAGGTACGTGGTGAACTAATTCGAATATATATTCAAAATGAAGAGTATGATAAAGCTTATGTCTATTCGAAAGAGAATTATCAAAATAGACCAGGGAACATCATTAACGCCAATGATTATTTTATATGTATTTTAATGAAAGATGATGAAAGAATCCATGCTAATGAATTAAATTCCATAATAAAAAAACTATCAATTGATCCATCAAATAAAGCTCAAGAAGTCGTTTTGTCAATGCAAGCTAGAGTTTCTTTTTTCTATAAAAAAGACTATGAAAATAGTTTTAATATAATTGATAAGGCTATTGCTACATTTCCTCAAGTAACTTATCCTTTACTAACCAAAGCAGATTTGGCTGCTAGCTGTAGAGATACCAAGAGATTACAGGAAGCAATTGATAAGTTGGAGAAGTTGGTAAATAAAAGTGCTCAAACATATCGTTCATTTATTCGGTTTAAAGCAATATTACTTACACTAACTAATAATATGCAAGCAGCTTTATCCCTAATTGATAGTGAGTTAAATGGATTAAATCCAATATCTATCAATAAATTTAAGGAAAAACTAAAACAGTTGTTTGAGTCTTTATAAATTATTTCCCTTTCCAACCAAACCAAAGGTCGTCTGAAACCTATTTTCAGACGACCTTTTTCCACTTCGCTAAACAAATCTTCCCGCCGCCCTCTCCCCAAACGTCGTCTGAACCAGTAAACTCCTCATGTTTCAACAACTTCTTGGAAGCACCCATGTCTGGTATCTACCTACCCCGCCTATTTCCGCCCCATATCGCCGAACGTGGCCTGCTGTATTTTCAGCAGGGCAAGGTTCGCGATGTCCAAAAAACTTCCGCCGGGCGTTATCGGGCGGAGGTGTGCGGTTCGGAAAACTATTGGGTATAGTTGAAGTTGGATAGTGATTTGTATATTAAAGACGAAGGCTGCAATTGTCCTTATGTCTAAGAGTGCAAACATACCTTAAATTACTATATTGCATAGGAAAAATACAAGCCTATAACGAGTTGGAAACAAAATGCCGTCTGAAAACATCTTCAGACAGCATTATAAAATCTGTTTAATAATGTACACCCCTATACAATTTTTGCTACCATGCCCCATAAATCCACGGCTAAAGATATCCTTATTATGTCCTATGATTTATCGAAACGACTTGTAATCGGCTTAGCATCAAGTGCCTTATTCGACTTATCCGAATCGGATAATATATTTAGAACGGAAGGGGCAGAAACCTATAGGCAATATCAGAGGGAAAAACAAAACCATCCCCCAAAAAAGCGTTGTCTTTCCATTTATCAAAAACTCTGTCAATCAATGAAATAAACCTAAACGACCCACCGATTGGGTTTATTCTTTTATCCGGAAACAATCCAGATACGGATTACGGGTCATAACTATAGGCTTAATATTACACGATTCTCATTCCCTCAAGGCGGAAACCCGCACAAATACTAAAACACTATCGATTGATTTGTAAACAAGCCTACTTAAGTAACCTGCAGTCCTTATCATTTCCTTTAAAATAATCCAGCCCGTCATTACACGAACTGGCGGACTTCTTGCAAATAAAGGTTACTAGATTTTCATTCATCTTAATAATAAAAGGATTTTTATCTTTATCTATGGCTACCGCCTTCAACATAAATTTACTGTCTAAAGCCCCGCGCGCGATTCCATTCAAACGGATACAAAAGCCTTCTGCCTCTTTAATCGGCAAACTTGGCCATTTGGTAGATGTTTGTTTAAACCTCCCATTCTGCAGATAAAACTTTTCCATAAAATGTGCATTTTCTAACAAGGCTGCCCGCACTGCATTTATCTTTGCTTTCTCAACATAATTGCGATAGCTCGGATAAACAATTAAAGCAAGTACAGACAATATCAAGACCACTGATATTAATTCAACCAGCGTAAATCCCCGATTATCAGTCATTACTTTACTTCCAATAAGAACAGATTATTCAACATACTTCTTTGAACAGACTTACTATCCCATTCAGCAGTATGCATATTTCCCACTCTATTTTTTAGCTGCGGGCGTTGCCGGTTTGGCGGGGGCTTTGGGTGCGGGCGCGCCGACCGAAGCCTGGTC
>NZ_CATQFV010000020.1:0-151 GCF_958267435.1 Neisseria benedictiae | reverse complement strand
AAAATAGGGGAACCTGTAAGGGAAGGGGCATCGGCTGCCGCCGGTGCTTTTTTGTTTGGAAGGGAAATGGCTGGAGAAAGACCTGCGCTATATCGGGGAATGAATCGACGCAAAGGAAATGCCGTCTGAACATGCGTTCGGGCGGCGTTTT
>NZ_CATQFV010000019.1:0-156 GCF_958267435.1 Neisseria benedictiae | reverse complement strand
AAATCCCGTCATTCCCGCGCAGGCGGGAATCCAGTCCGTCCGGTTTCGGTTTTTTTCCGATAAATTCCTGCCGTGTTGCATCTCTGGATTCCCGCTTTTGCGGGAATGACGGCGGTGGGGTTTCGGTTTTTTTGGACTTCGGGTAAGTTTCTGCAC
>NZ_CATQFV010000018.1:0-3969 GCF_958267435.1 Neisseria benedictiae | reverse complement strand
GTCAAAATCGAAAACGGCAAAATCGTAACGCTTGGCCCCGTAACAGGCGAAGACGGAAAGCCCAAGCAGATAAAAATCACATTCGGCCAAGACGCACAAGGCAACACAACGGCAGCAGTAGAAGAGATACAGCGTCCCGATCTCACACCCGGAAGCGCAGAAGCACCTGAAACCAAGCCAAAGCCAGCGCCTACGCCCGAAACCAATCCAAAGGAAAAAGAAAACCCGCGCGAAGCAGATCAAGACAATCCCAAACCCACGCCCACACCGGGCGAAACACCAAGCCCGAACGAAAGCCCGAAAGATCGGCGAGAAGAAAAGAAACCAGACGGAAACGGCGGATTGCTCTGTGATCTCTTTCCTAAAATCCTAGCCTGTGCCGAAATGGGCGAACCTTCAGAAAACGATTTTGAAGGCATAGCCATACCCAAAGCCGTAAATGAAGAAACGTGGTCGCCCGATAACATGTTTCCGTCAAGCGGAGTTTGTCCGAAAGACAAAACATTCCACGTTTTCGGAAAAGCATTTAGCGTAAGTTATCAGCCATTATGCACATTAATGGAAAACGTAAGATTCGCCGTAATTATCGGCTTTATCATCATGTCCGCATTTATCACATTCGGATCATTGAGAAAGGAATAAAATGCCGGCTGCTCTAATTCCATTAATTGCATTTCTGCTAAGAATGCTGATCGTTCGGATCATTATTGCAACAGGTCTGACATTTGTATCGTTTGCGGGGTATTTGGTTGCGTTAAATAAATTCAAAGAATACTTTTTAAATGCGGCAAACTCCATGCCTGGAGACATTTATAACCTTCTACTGATAGGCGGATTCGGAACAGGTTTTAACTATCTTTTCGGCGCGTTCTCTTTTTGGGTAAGCATGAAAGCATTGAACAAACTGACAACGGTATTACCGAGGGGATAAAAATGATTTATCTGATTACCGGCAACATGGGAACCGGCAAAACATCAAAAGCAGTTTCAATGATTTTAAACAACGAAGACGGATTGTTTAAAATGAAACTCGAAGACGGAACAGAAGTAGATAGGCCCTTATATTTTTGCCATATCGACGGACTAGACGCAAAAAAGTTCAACGCACACGAACTAACAGAAGAACAAATCATGTCCGCGCCGCTAAGAGACATCATCCCTGATGGCGCGGTTCTGATAGTAGACGAAGCACACTATACCTATCCGGTAAGATCATCAGGCCGAGCCGTTCCGCCTTATATTCAAGAATTAACAGAATTAAGACATCACGGCCATACGGTTATCATGATGACACAACACCCGCAGCAGCTTGATATCTTCGTTAGAAACCTGATATCCAAGCACATCCATTTAGAAAGAAAAGCATTAGGGACAAAACAATATTCGTGGTACAAATGCGTAACCAGCTTAGAAAATCCCGCAGCCGTTTCAAATACAGAATCGAAGAATTTCACACCGCCCAAAGAAGCATTTAAATACTACAAATCATCAAGCCAGCACATCAAATTTAAGAAAAAAGTACCGTTGGCCGTTTGGGCTTTAATTCTGATAATCGGATTTATCGGCTGGAAAATCTATACAGTTTATGGAATATCACAAAAAGACATAAATCCAGAACAGTTTGAAACAACATCACAAGTTTCAGCATCAGAGCCGATAAATCAAGAAGCAGATTTAAATACAGCAGCACAATCACAAAAAATCAATAAAGATTTGAAAGCAGACGATTTTATCCCGACGTTGGCCGAAAAACCCGAATCCAAACCGATTTACAACAACGTCCGCCAAGTCAAAACCTATGAGCGTATCGCCGCATGTATCGAAGGCGGAAAAACCGGCTGCACCTGCTACAGCGATCAAGCAACACCGCTGGAAGAAGTAACAAAAGAAATGTGCAAACAGTACGCAAGAAACGGCCTACCCTTTAATCCATACAAAGAACAGGACAACAGCGCAAACAACGCGCAAAAAGCCCCTACAACGTCCTAAGCGGGCGCGAAGTTCGAGCCGCAAAGCGGCGCGGTTGTCGGCGCAGCGAATTAAGAAAGGCCGCTGCATGGCGGCCTTCTAATCGTGGGTTATTGACTAAACAGCATGAACACGGCTAGAATAAACCGCGTATCTACCGATACAGTCAAATGCAGTTTTCCGAGGCTAACGGTAATTCGCATTTTAAAATTTCCTGTAAAGTTTAAAACTTGGCAGGAATGCAAAAATCCCCTAGTTCGCGCTCGGGGATTTTGCTTATCCCCACCGCTCTACAAATTGTCATATCATCAAATCTAAGTCATATCAATCTACCTTTCCGCGCTTGCCGCGCCTGTTTGAGTTTCAGAAACCTTTCCCAGCCCTTCAGGACGGAGGAGCTAGGGCGGGGGAAAATATCTAGCGGAATTGTTTTTTTTTACTGCTTTCAGTCCGGTTTTCGCTGAGGTATGGGGGTGCGTTTGACAGAGAACGGCCGATAAAAAGGTGCAAGGGGGAAGTTTTGTAAAGATTTGGAGTGCTTTTTTCCAAATCTTTATGAATACCCCCTTGCACCTTTTTATCGGTTGTTCTCCAATCGCACACAAACCCCATGCCTGCGAAAACCGGACTGAAAGCAGTAAAAAAACACAATGCAGCGGGTCGCAACAGCAATTTTTAAATAAACCAGCAAATACAAAAAATTAATTCATACGATTCTGATATACTTCAAACGTCTCGGAATAGCTAACCGACGACAAAGCCGCCGAACCTGATTACTTCCTAATCGCAAGATTGAAAGAAAGATAAGGACGGCGGTTTTCTTATGTTTGAAATTGAGAAACATCAAAGGCATTAAAGCCTGAATCGTAAGGAAAATTAACATGAGAAACGCAGTAGGATTAGACATATCCGCAAAAACATTTGATGTCGTTACCATAATCAACGGCGAAACCGATTACAGAAAATTCAGCAACGATGAACAAGGCTGCAAAAACCTGAAAGAATGGATATCGGCAAAAAGAGAAAAAGACATATACGTATGCATGGAAGCAACTGGAAACTACTACGAACAGGCCGCAGACTGCTTGGCCGAAGAATACCACGTATCAGTAATAAACCCGCTAAAAATCAAAGCCTATGCACAAAAGCGATTCAGCAGAGTCAAAAACGACAAACAAGACGCAAAACTAATCGCAGAGTTTTGCCAAACAGCACTAATAGAAGAGCTGCCAAAGAGAGAAAAACCGACTGAACAGCAATACAGCTTGAAAAGACTGCTATCACTTCAAAGCCAACTTTTAGAACAACAGACATCGCAAAAAAATAGAATCAAAGCAGCAAAAGATTCATTTGTACAGAAAATACACGAAAAACAGCTAAAAGAACTTGAAAACCATCTAAATGCAGTAAAAAAGAAAATCGACCAAACAATCAAATCAGACAAAAAAATGAAAGAGCTGACAAAACGGTTAGAGACAATACCGTCAGTAGGCAAAACAACAGCCATATCGCTAATGAGCTACCTTATTAACAGCACATTCGAAAACGCAAAGCAGTTTACAGCCTATGCCGGATTAAATCCGCATCAAAACATATCAGGGACAAGCGTCAACAAAAAAAGCAAAATGACCAAATACGGAAACCGAAGAATACGCGGATCCCTGTTCATGGCCGCATTAGTCGCATTCAAAAACAACTACTTTCCAGCATTCACAAACAGGCTGAAAAAAGCCAAAAAGCCCAAAATGCTGATCATCGGCGCATTGATGAGAAAAATTTTAGTCGTTGCATTCAATCTTTATAAAACAGAAACCGACTTCGATAAAACACGTTATCAGACGGCTTAGCTAACCGAACTGATAAAAATAGCAAAAGCGGATTGTAAAAAATCCGCTTGGATTTTTGTATTCCGAAAAAATGCAAAACTAAATAACCAATGAAAACAACAAGATAATAAATTTACAATTTATTTTGTTTGAATAATCAAGAAACATCTTTCTT
>NZ_CATQFV010000017.1:0-22574 GCF_958267435.1 Neisseria benedictiae | reverse complement strand
GAATGACATTGCAACAAAATTATAACAAATAAGAAACTGTAAACACAGTGTGTCTTAAGACGTTAAGAATAAGAATAACGTTTTGTAAATACAATAATATCATAAAATGCTTACTTCCTTCACCTATTTTTTGATATGTAAAAAATATCAATGCATAAATCAAATGTATGGTAAAGTATTCGCAAAGTAGGCATATTGGATATGTCTGAGATAAGATTATAATCAATAACTTAAGTAACTTTATTTTTGTTAATTTTATTTTAAGTGGTTGTTATTTATGCGGCAAATAGAAACCTACTTTTTCGGAAAGCTAAATCAATCTCGTGATTTTATTGTTTCTGAAAATCTCCAAGCTAACGATAAAAATTTTTGGGATGGATGGTTTAGTCGTTGCGCCAACCAAGATAAGTTAATTCCATTTACCCGAAAGGTGCTTTTTGCATCCCGCATTTGGCTGTTTGGTATTAAACTGCCTGATAGCATTACCTATATTGGTATAACCGCCCTTAGCTCAGATCAAACTGGTAGACAATATCCTTTTGTATTATTTCAAAAGCTTTACACCCTTTCCGAACAGTTAAACTCTTTTAATTTTTTTTACAAAAATGTAGATTTTTTTAACCAAACATTAATCAACGGTAAATGTTTTATAACAAATTGCTTAGGTACGCTTCATAAACCTGACCATCCATTATCCGAGTCTTTCCTCAATTTTTTATCTAAATCAGATAATATCGGCAGCTTTTGGATAGAATGTGAAAGTGGTAACCATATAGAAAGAGACGGGGAACCGACATGTTCTCTGTTCAATAAAATATTTGGATTATAAGTAGATGAGTACATTTCCCCTATGGGCTGAACCAATTTCCGCAGACATCCCTGAAGGAGTAAATATTGAATACGATAGCCGCTTTTTAGAGCTTCAAAGCGCTGCCGAAGGAAAACCGGAACGTCAATATGGTGACACCATCATCCCTGCGGAAGAACCTGATTGGGCTACAGTAGAGAAGCTATGCAATCAACTGCTGGCTGAATCAAAAGACCTCCATGTTTTAGCCTATTACACACAGGCTCTTACCGCAAAACACGGGCTGGTTGGCTTTTGCGCCGGCTGCGAAGCCATCAAAACCAATGTGGATTTATATTGGAAATCCCTATATCCCAAACTCGAAGATGAGGACGGCGAATCCGACCCGTTTTATCGAATCAATGCATTAAGTGCGTTCACGACACTTGATGGCATCGCCAAAGAAGTATTTTCAGCTAAATTATTAGTAAACGGACTGACCCAACAGCCTATTACCGTTAAAGAAGCAGTTTCTGTCTTGCAAGGCAATGACCCTCAAAGTTATCCGGGCGGCAAAGAACGTTTGATGCTCGATATCAGGGTAAGTGCCGATACCGGCAAACCGGAATTGATTGCCTTAATCCAGGCATTAGACCATCTGAAAGATATTCAAAACACTTTCTCGACCCAGCTGCAAGACGAACACTCACTCAATTTTGAAGTGATTCAAAAACCGCTTACCCTGATCCACAAAGCCATCAATTACAACGATGGAAGTACACCGCAGCTGCAACATGCTAAACAAACGGAACAACCCGCTGAAACGCCCGTTTCGACCGTTGCTCAAGAGCAATCGACCCTTCAAGAAGCGGATGCATGGCGTCGTCTGAATATCAAAAATCGGGCTGATGTCGATTTGGCTTTGGAAAAAATCTGCATTTACTTTGAAACGCTGGAACCCAGCCACCCTGCCCCACTATTTATCCGTAGGGTACAGCGACAAATGAATATGAACTTCTACGACATCATGAAAGATATTAGTCCTGAAAGCATTGCCAATCTGGAAGTTTTGATCGGTAAGCCTGACGAAGAAACTGGAACCTCCAACGAATAAGGTAGTCTACCCGCAATAGTGAAGTTCGTTTAAATAAACAACTTTTATCATTTAAAGGTCATTGAATATGTCACGAAACAAATCATCCGGACAAAAATTTATTGCCCGCAACCGGGCCCCTCGCGTACAGATTGAGTACGATGTAGAACTTTACGGCTCTGAGAAAAAAATTGAGCTTCCATTCGTTATGGGTGTAATGGCAGATTTGGTCGGCAAACCTGTGGAGCCACTGCCCGAATTGGCCGAACGCAAATTTTTGGAAATTGACGTAGATAATTTCGATGAGCGTATGAAAGCCCTCAAACCTCGTGTGGCATTTAATGTAAAAAATACGCTTACCGGTGAAGGCAATCTGAATGTAGAGCTTGAATTGGAAAGCATGGATGATTTCTCTCCGGCAGCAATCGCCAAAAAGGTAGGTCCTTTAAAGGAACTCCTACAAGCTCGCACAGAGCTTGCCAACCTGCTTTCATATATGGATGGTAAGAGTGGTGCTGAAGAATTAATCGGAAAAGTCTTGGGAGACAGCGAGCTGCTGAAAAGCCTTGCAGCTGCGCCTAAAGCGGCTTCCAAAGACGAGCAGTAATTTCAGATGAAATCAATAAAGTGAGCGTGAATCATGACTGAAAAGCAATTAGATATCCAAGGGGATAGCGGCGCAAAAAGCGTATTCGCCGCGAATGAATTTGAAAAGCTACTGCAAAAAGAATTCAAACCTAAAACCGAAGAAGCTAAAAGTGCCGTAAACAATGCTGTGGCAACTCTTGCCCAACAGGCCTTGCAAAATGCCATTACTATTTCAGACGACACTTATCAAACTATCGAAGCAATTATTGCCGAGCTCGACAGAAAACTCTCCGAACAGATCAATCTGATTCTACATCATGAAGATTTCCAAAAACTGGAAGGCGAATGGCGCGGTCTGCATCATTTGGTTACAAATACCGAAACTGATACTTTGTTGAAAATCAAGGTATTGCCAATCTCCAAAAAAGAAGTTGCCCGCAACTTAAAACGCTTCAAAGGCACTGCTTGGGACCAAAGCCCCCTATTCAAACGTATTTATGAAGAAGAATATGGTCAATTTGGTGGCGAACCTTTTGGCTGTTTGATTGGCGACTACTATTTTGACCACTCTGCACCCGATGTAGAAATGCTCAATAGTCTTGAAAAAATTGCTGCCGCCGCACACTGCCCATTCATTGCCGGCGCATCTCCCAAATTAATGCAGATGGAGTCTTGGCAGGAATTGGCCAATCCTCGTGATTTAAGCAAAATTTTCCAAAATGCCGAGTATGCCCCATGGCGCAGCCTGCGTGATTCCGAAGATTCGCGTTATATCGGTTTGGCCCTGCCACGTTTCTTATCCCGTCTGCCTTACGGTGCCACGACAAATCCTGTCGATGAGTTTGACTTCGAAGAAGAAACTGAAGGCGCGGATCACAACAAATACACATGGGCCAATGCGGCTTATGCAATGGCGGTAAATATTAACCGTTCATTCAAATATTATGGTTGGTGTACCTCAATCCGCGGCGTGGAATCCGGCGGTATCGTTGAAAACCTTCCCTGCCACACATTCCCGACGGATGACGGCGGCGTGGATATGAAATGTCCAACCGAAATCGCCATCAGCGACCGCCGCGAGGCCGAATTGGCAGCATTGGGATTCATGCCGTTGATTCACCGTAAAAATACCGACTTGGCTGCGTTTATTGGTGCTCAATCGCTGCATAAACCGTCTGAATATTATGATCCAGATGCCACGGCTAACGCCCGCTTGTCTGCGCGTCTGCCTTACCTGTTTGCGTGCTGCCGTTTCGCCCACTATCTGAAATGTATCGTACGCGACAAGGTCGGTTCATTCCGCGAGCGTGAAGACATGGAACGTTGGTTAAACGAATGGATTATGAATTATGTAGATGGAGACCCAATTAACTCCACTCAAGAAACAAAAGCCCGTAAACCGTTGGCTGCTGCTGAAGTGGTTGTGGAAGAAGTTGAAGACAATCCTGGATATTACACTTCCAAATTCTTCCTACGTCCGCACTACCAACTCGAAGGCCTTACTGTTTCATTGCGCTTGGTTTCCAAACTGCCTTCGGCTAAACAGGAATAGTCGGGTTTGGTTCATTTAGGTGGGCATGTTCATGCCCTGTTGTAGAATCCCTTAATTTTTCAACCTTTTAACAAGGAGAGTAAAAACATGGCTATCGATATGTTCATGAAAGTTGAAGGTGTTAACGGCGAATCAAAAGATTCCAACCACAAAAACTGGACCAACATCGAAAGTTTCGACTGGGGTGCCGAGCAACCCGGTTCGATGACCAGCGGTGGTGGCGGTGGTGCCGGTAAAGTCAAGTTCAATGACTTGACCGTAGTTGCCGCTATTGACAAAGCCGCTCCGACCATTCTGAAAAACTGTGCTACCGGCCAACACTTGAGTAAAGTAGAAATTTCCGTATGCAAAGCCGGTGGCGAGCAGATTGAATATTCACGCACTACTTTGGAAGATGTCTTGGTAACCGGCGTGAAATTCATCGGCGTACAAGACAACGATGCGCTGAAAATGCGTTACTCATTCCAAGCTGCCAAAGTGAAAAACCAATATTGGGAACAAACCGATAAAGGTTCTAAAGGCGCTGAAGTTCAAATGGCCTTCAACATCAAAGAAAACAAATCCGCATAACCACTATGCGCATTTAACTGCAGAAGCCTGGCTTAAAAGGCGTTTTAAGTCAGGCTTTATTTACAATAAATTTACTTTTCAGACGACCTCTATCTTCCTGAAAAGTTAATCGGGTTTCGACTATTACACACTTTAGACAAACAAATAAGGAGTTGCTGGGATGGATTTGAAGACTAAATTAACGGACATGATTGAGCTTGTACGTTCAAATCCTGACAATCAGGAACATCGTTTGGCATTGATTCAATATCTCTGTCTGGGTGCCAAATGGGAACAGGCCCTAAAGCAAATCGGGCAATACCAAAAACTTTTTCCCGATACTCAAAAGCCCCTGATGCTCTACCTTATTGAAAACATTTCTGCCGAAATGCGTCGCCAGGCAGTCTTAGAAACACAGCAAAAACCCAAAACTCTGGAACAACACGCAAGTAAACTCGATATTCTTCAAAAACAACTCTCTTTAGTTGCTCATGTTGCAGAGAAAAAAAGCTCTGCCCTCACTGCCGACTACGAAGCCTTATCCGACTGTATCGACGGTACGCCGGCACACATCACTTATCTTCTGGCAGATAAATCAGTTGCCGAAACCGACAGCAACTGGATTATGGATGGCGACGTACGTACTGCTTTTGTTTATGAATTCTTCTATCAAGGCCACTACTATTGGCAAACTTGGGACTCTATTGAAAGTATAGCTTTCAAAGCACCAAGCTCGTTGCTCGACATCATCTGGAGGTCGTCTGAAATCAAATTTACCGACGGCGAATGTATCCAATGTACCAGTCCTGCCCGCTATACCGTTTTGCCGGATGCAGAAACCGAATGGTCGGATATGTTGATGAACTGTTCGCAAACAGACTGGATAGAAGTAACCGAACAGCTCTTTACAGGCATGGGTCAAAAAACCCTGTATACCGACAGCCATGATTTTGGTCTCTTGGATATTCGCAATATCAAATTCGGACAACAGCGTTAAACCTTACCCATCCTCCGACTAACGCAATCAATCATGTCGCAATTCAGAAACCAACTGCTGCCTTCTTTGTTTGACAGACTGACAGATAAAGAGCCGCGCAAAAAAAAAGAGGCACGCCCCGATCAGGTCATCAATCTTGACCAATATCGGCAGGCAGTGCTGCGCGATATTCTTTACCTGCTGAATACCTACAACATGCAAGCGGAGGCCATGGAGAAAGATCTGCCTGTCAATGTGCGCTCGTCCACACTAAATTATGGCATTCCGCCTCTGTCGGGAGTGAATTTCTCCGACATAGAATGGCAGGATGTAGAACAAAATATCAAACAAGCCATCATCGATTTCGAACCACGCCTTGAAAGCAAAACCCTGCAAGTTATCGTAAATACCGTAGACGATGATGACGATGCTTTACACAACAAACTCATTATTGAAATCAAAGGTTACCTGAAACTCAATCCTTATCCCAAAGAGTTCCTGTTGAGAACCAGTATGGATGTTGAGACAGGATTGTTTGACTTATTAGATGGGGGAAATAGGTCTTGAATAATAAATTATTGTCTTACTACAATAAAGAACTGACCTTCCTGAAGGAAATGGGCAGGGAATTTGCACAGCAATACCCAAAAATCGCCTCCCGCTTGGCACTTGATACAACCGACATCCCCGACCCATATGTCGAAAGGTTATTGGAAGGTGTAAGCTTTCTCACTGCACGCACCCAGCTCAAGCTGGATGCGGAATATCCCCGTTTCGTACAAAGAATCTTAGAAGTCGTTTACCCTGACTTCATCAATCAGAAACCGGCGGCAGCTATTGTCAATTTGGAACCTACCGGTCAATACAACGCCGACGTTATCAATCTGCTGGAACGTGGCAGAGTATTACGTTCATTGCCTATCGACGAATTCAAAGTAAGTTGCCCGTTTTCCGTAACCAAAACCACTGAAATCCTACCGTTACGCATAGAAAAAGCCAAATATACCGATTCGCTCGGTTATTTACCAAGCACACTCCCTGCGCTCAAAGCATCTGCCGGAAAAAAAGTGCAATCTGCTTTGCGTTTGGACTTCTCGCTCAGCGTACCTGGCGCATGTTCGGAAATGTTGCCGGATGAATTATCAGTGTTTTTAGGTACGGAACTTTCTAAGTCATCTGCACTGCTGTTTTTGCTGGCCTCAGAATGCGTAAGCGTCGTTTGCCACAGTTATGAGAATCCCAAACAATGGTATTACCCGTTGTCCTCCAAACCGGAACATCGGGGATTTCGGGAAGATGAAGCCTTATCGTTTAATTTGGACAAATCCGTCAGTGCATTCCGGATTATGCAGGAATACGCGCGTCTGCCGGAAAAATTCCTGTTTATCGCTCAAAAAGAAATCAAACAGGCTGTCCGTCAGGCTGAGAATGACGGACATTTACCCAAAGTACCCGAACATTTGGAAGAAATCGTAAACGATAAGGGCGTCAATAAAAAAATCATTACTTACCGCAAACGCTATTTCAGTCTTTCATTTTTATTCAGCAACAAAATACCTGAATTGACAGAACTGATCGGCGTAGAGGATTTTTCTGTCAATGCGGTGCCGGTGGTGAATCTATTTAGAAAAAAAAGCTCCCGCTTTCCTGTAAATATCCAAGATCAGGAACACCACGTCATCATCGACCGTACGCAGCCTTTGAATTATGAAGTCTACGCCATCGAACAAGTAAAAGGCTTCGACACCAACAACCGTCAAACCGTTGCATTTTCGCCGATGTACAAAGCGCCGGATATGGGACTCTTCCCCGAAGCCCAAACTCAGCATGCTTATTTTTCAGCACGGCGTGCAGACAGAGTTCCATCGGAAAATTCTGTCAAAAATGGCTTCCGTTCTTCCTACTTAGGCAGCGAAGTGTTTTTGTCTCTGGCCGACAATCGGGATTACGCCTTCAATTCCGGCATACAACATCTTTCCGTAGATGCTTGGTGTACCAGCAGGGATTTGCCACTGATGATGCCGCGAGACGGAGAGTCTGATTTCCTGATTGAAGGTTTCCTGCCGGTTAACTCTATTAAGCTGATTTCTAAGTTAACACGTCCTCAAGCGGCTGTGAGTGAGGATCGAACGCTTTGGTCTTTTTTAAACCAATTAAGCTTGAACTATCTGTCATTATTAAACATCGACCAAGAAGATGCACCCGTCACCTTAAAAGAGCTTTTAATGGTGTTTATTTCTTCCGAAAATGATTTGCTGAAAAAACAGATTGAGTCGATTACACGTGTTGAGACTTCCACCGTGAACAAGGTAGTCCGTCATTACGGAGTTGCGGCGCCTGTTCGAGGCATCAAAATCACGGTTACGCTGGATGAAGCGCAATTGGGCGGTATCCATCCCTTCCTGTTCGGCTCAGTTTTAAACCATTACTTCCAACGTTTGGTGTCGATTAACTCATTCATACAGCTTCAAATTGACACACTCCAACAAGGACATATGGCTACTTGGCCGACTGCTGTTGGAGAGAGGGTAATCGTATGAGCCCAATCAACGCTCAAACAGATTTTAGCGACTCATTGGACGATATGTGGGATGAAAAACTGACTGGCTTTTTAAATAAAATCACCTCCCAGCCCTATAAATACGATTATTTTTCACTCTTGCGCCAGCTTGAATCCGTCAAATTTGTTACTGGCGGAAAATTATTAGGCAAAGCCGTCAGCCCGAAAATGGAAAAAATAAGGATTCGCCAAGAGCCATCACTTATTTTTGCTCCTCGCAACATCCAGTCGGTTGCCCTATCGCCGCGTTATGTGGAAATTTCCATCAACGGATTCGGTTTGTTCGGACCATCAGGTCCCCTGCCTTTGCATTTGACCGAATATGCCTATGAGCGCCAACATCAACACGGCGACCGAGCATGGACCGGTTTTGCCAATATGTTGCAACACCGTTTGGCTGTCTTGTTCTATCGGGCATGGGCCAACGCTCAAAGCATTACTTCTTTAGACAAAAATGCTGAAGACCGTTTTGGGAAATATATCGCCAGCTTTAACGGGCTGGATACACCGACCATACATAATAAAGGCTTAATCCACGAATTTGCCAAACGTTATTTTGCCGGTCTGTTGATGAAGCAAAGTCGTTCGGCAGCCAATCTTCAACAACTGCTCAACCGTTATTTCAAAGTCCCCGTTACCATTCAAACCAATGTCGGGTATTGGGTTGAGGTTGCAGAAGAAAAAACACAAATCGGAATCATGGGTAACTATACGCTGGGAGATGGCTTGCTGCTGGGTGACAAGCTTTACGATGTTCAAAGTAAATTCCGCATCATCATCGGCCCACTTACCCTACCCGCTTACCGATCATTCTTCAAAGACGGCATCAATACCGCCCGCTTACGAGAGTGGGTAAGACTGTTTGCCACAGATGAATATGAATGGGATATACAGCCTGTTTTAATGCAAAAAGAAGTACCGCTCATGGACTTAGGCGGACAAACACAACTCGGCTTAACAACTTGGCTGGGGAATGTTTCCCGTGATGCCGGAGACTTGATCGTCAGCAACCATTAAACAGCCTTTTCAGACGACCCCTTTGTTAGGAAAAGCTTCTTTCAAACTATTTTTAGACATACTTGGAATAACTTAATTTAAGGACACATCATGTCAAACATCAGCCGCAGCGTATTATTTGGCAAGTTGAATACCACCTTGTATAAAACTCTGGAAAATGCCTACACCTTCTGCCGTCTTCGTGAAAACAGTTACGTTGAGTTGGTTCACTGGCTTCATTCTCTGTTGCAAACCGAGAAAACCGACATCTTCTGTCTGATCAACAGTTTTAATTTAGACGAAGCCAGAGTCCGCAAAGATGTATTGACAGCGGTTGAAAAACTTCCTGCCGGCTCGACTGCTGTCATCGATTTTTCCGAACATATCCAAACCCTTGTCGAGCAAACTTGGACATACAGCTCGCTCAAATTCGGTACCGACAAAATCCGTACTGCTCATATTTTCTACACCATTCTGGAAAATAAAACTTTGCAGAGTATTGTAGCCAATATTTCCTCTGAGTTTCTCAAAATCAAACCAGAAACATTGGCGAACAATATCATCGCTATTACTGCGAACTCTGAAGAAAATCTCGGTGTTACCCAAAACGCCTTATCTTCGGAGCCTAATGCTACCCACAAAGAAAGTGCCTTGGCCAAATACGGCAGCAATCTCACTGAAAAGGCGAAGAATGGCGAAATAGATCACCTTACCGGTCGCGATGCCGAAATCAGACAAATGATCGACATCCTGATGCGCCGCCGTCAAAACAATCCTATTCTCACAGGTGAAGCCGGAGTCGGTAAGACAGCCGTAGTCGAAGCATTGGCATTGCGTTTGGCTACTGGAGATGTTCCGCCCGGATTGAAAGACGTTCAATTAATCCTGCTGGATATCGGTTTGCTCAAAGCAGGTGCCAGCGTCAGCGGAGAATTTGAATCACGTCTCAGAGCAGTGATGGATGAAGTGGAATCCAGCCCGATTCCCATTGTGCTCTTTATCGACGAAATCCATACCTTGATTGGTGCAGGCGGTGCAGCCGGCACGGGCGATGCAGCCAACCTACTCAAACCTGCACTGGCCCGAGGCAAACTCCGTACCATCGGCGCAACAACATGGGCAGAGTACAAAAAATACTTTGAAAAAGACCCTGCCTTAACCCGTCGTTTCCAAGTAGTGCAAGTGGATGAGCCGGACGAAAACAAAGCCATCGACATGCTTAGGGCATTGAATGCTTCTTTGGAAAAACACCATAACGTGATTATTCTCGATGAAGCAATTCAGGCAGCCGTAAAGCTTTCCCACCGCTACATCCCTGCACGCCAACTTCCCGATAAAGCTGTCGGCTTGATTGATACTGCCTGCGCGCGAGTTGCAGTCAGCCAGCATGCTGTGCCCGGCAGTATCGAGTTTCTGCGCAAGAAATCCGAAGCATTAAAGCTTGAACAAGCAAATTTGGAACGTGAGAAAAAACTCAGTTTCGATTCTGAAACACGGATAACCAATATCGGCAAAGAATTAACTGAAGTTGAAGGTCATCTGAAAAAATTAGAAGACAGATGGAAATCTGAAACAGACTTGGTTACCGAATTATTAGATGTGCGTGAACAAATCATGCATGCGGAAGAAGGAACGGCTGAGAAAGAAACCAAGCAGCTGTACACCCGCCAAAAAGAGTTGGTTAATAAACTGAAAAAACTGCAAGGTATCCAACCGCTGGTTATGCCCTTAGTTGACAGCCGTACCGTTGCCGACGTTGTGGCTGATTGGACAGGTATTCCCGTTGGTAAAATGATGAAAGATGAAGTTGAGACTGTCTTGCAACTTGCCGACACTCTAAACAAACGCATCATTGGCCAACGTCATGGTTTGGATGCAATCGCCCGTCGTATCCAAACATCACGTGCGAATCTGGATAACCCTAACAAACCTATCGGCGTTTTCTTGTTGGCAGGTCCTTCCGGCGTGGGCAAAACCGAAACAGCATTGGCTTTGGCTGATACATTGTACGGCGGTGAACAAAACGTAATTACCATCAATATGAGTGAATATCAGGAAGCTCATACCGTATCCACCCTGAAAGGCGCGCCTCCGGGCTATGTCGGTTATGGTGAAGGTGGCGTACTGACCGAAGCCGTACGACGCAAACCTTATAGCGTTATCTTGCTTGATGAAGTAGAGAAAGCACATCCGGATGTGCACGAAATCTTCTTCCAAGTATTTGACAAAGGCTGGATGGAAGACGGTGAAGGTCGTTATATCGATTTCAAAAACACCATCATTATCCTGACTACCAATGTAGGGACGGACTTGATTATGGATATGTGTGACGACCCTGAAATGCTGCCTACTCCGGAAGGTTTAACCAAAGCCTTGCGTGTTCCTATGTTGAAAACCTTCCCTGCCGCGCTATTAGGCCGTATGCAAGTGATTCCTTACTATCCGCTATCTGACGATATGCTCTCAAAAATTGTGGAATTGCAATTAGGCCGTATTGTAGATCGAATTAAAAACAACCACGGTATCGACCTGCACTACACGCCTGAAGTGCTAAAACTGATTACTTCGCGCTGCACAGAAGTAGAGTCAGGTGGCCGTATGATTGATGCAATCCTGACCAACACGGTTCTACCGCAAATCAGTCGTGAACTGCTTACCTCTGCAACTCAAGGCAAACAAATTTTAAGCGTAAATATTGATGCAAGTAATCATGACTTTACTTATCAATATAAATATAAACTTCGTAAGAAAAATGCTTTATAATTTTAGATAAAATTAACAAAATTTAGTATTTCTAATCAATTAGAACAAACCTATTTATTTCCCTAGTAGTCATATATTGTATGACTGATTTAAATATTTGTTGTCAGACCTAATCAATATTGATGGACTTGAAGGCAATTAAAATGCATAAACAACTAATAAAATATATATCATTCTTAATGATATCCTTAATGGTAAGCTCATGTGCTTCCGACCATAAACCCCCTAAAGAATCTGATGAGAGTGGGGAAGAAATTGATGTACAAATCATAGTTTCTCCTGATGTGAATCCTAATATAGTTGGTCAACCTTCTCCCATCAGGCTGGATTTATATCAGTTGTCTTCTGATGGAGAGTTCAAAAAATCAAACTATTTTGAACTTACCAACAATGCCAAAGAAAATTTAGGTGAGAAGTTAATCCAGCAGAACCAATTCATGCTGCATCCTGATACGGTTACCATATTGCCGATTAAAATGGATTCGCACCTGAAATATCTAGGCGTAGTCGCAAGTTATCGAGATTTGAATAACAGTCAATGGAAATTGGTATTATTGAAGCAGAAGAAACAATGGTATCAATTTGGTAAACATTATTTCTATGTAAACGTTGGTAAAAATAAATTAACCCAATTATCAAAGTTAGAAATGGAGGATATGTTAAAGAAATATAAAGAGCGGCACCCTGACGATAAAAAAATTAAAGAAAATGGAGAAGTACGCAAATACGGCAGCGACCTTAGTAAGGGCATTTTCCGTGAAGAAAAATAATAACTAAAAAATTAAGGATGAAGGCATGGCAATGGAAGCAAAAGTAGTATGGTCAGAGGGTATCTTTATTACTCCTCAACATTTCCAGCAATTTGAACGTTATCTTGAATCCGGCTTACGCCAATTAACCGTTTCTCAAGGGGGTCATTTTTGGGGATTCTCTTCGCTGGTATTAAATTCAGACAGCCTCAAACGAGGGGTAATTAGTATTAATGAAGCAGAAGGGGTTTTTCCCGATGGCTCTGTATTTTTGTTCTCGCAAAAACAGCTCGAAAATCTGACTCTAAAAGTTCCTGCAAATATTAAAGACACCAAAATCTGCCTAGCTGTTACTCTGCCTTCTTCTGTAAATAATGAGATTTATTTTCCAAATCAGGACTCTTCAGACTCATGTCGCTACAAAGCCTTTAATAAAACTCTAGCAGACACTACAAATACTGAATTAGATGGTCGTCAGGTAACACTGGCAGATCTTAATCCGATGTTAGTTTTAGAAAACGACTTAACCAGCGGACAAACTGCCCTGCCCATTGCTCTCATCCGTTCCAGCTCTGCGGACTTTGAAATCATTCTGGACGAATCATATATTCCGCCTTGTCTCGGAAGTCAAAAGCAACAGCATCTAAAGGCTTATATTTCAGAGATCTATGGTTTATTGATGCAAAAAAGCAATAGCTTGGCTAATGCTGTGAATGATCCTAATACCGGCGGCTCTGTTGAAGTTATGGACTTCATGATGCTTCAAACCATTAATCGATATTTGGCATATTTGCATCACGAAAATGAAGGCGCACGACAAACACACCCTGAACAATTATTTATTAATTTATCCAAACTATGTGCTGATTTAATGACCTTCCTGCCTTCTCGCAAAGTAGGTGATATCCCAGTATATAAGCATAATGACCTAGCCTCATGTTTCGGTAAGTTATTTTTCAATTTACGTAAATCATTATCTATCGTACTTGAACAACGAGCGATTAGGATTCCGCTTGATATGCGTGATGAAGCGACTCGCGTTGCTCAAACACCAGACCAAAGTTTACTGGACAAAGCTTCATTTGTTCTTGCGATTAAAGCCGATATGCCGAACGAAGCATTGCGCCAAAAAATTCCTAGTGTAGTAAAAATAGGTACCGTGGAAAAAGTAAAAGAATTGGTTGCTTACCACCTGCCTGGAATTAGGGTGCACGCTTTATCTGTTGCACCAAGAGAATTGCCATACCACAGCGGTTATGTCTATTTTGAATTGGACAAAAAGCACGAGTTGTGGGACATGTTTGATACTTCATCAGGCATGGCCTTCCATTTAGCCGGTAATTTCCCGAATTTAGATGTTGAATTTTGGGCAATTAAGTCTTTAAGTTAATTTGGTTTAATTTGGAATTTCATTATGGATAACCAGAATAATGCTGCACACGGCATCGCAAATATTTATAACCCTTTGATTGAGGCTGCCAAACCGGTTTTTATCTTAGTCAATGCGATGCAACAAACTACCAGTCAATTGTCTACTGACAGTTTGATCAACAAATTTTCTATCCTAATCAATAATTTTGAAGAAAATGCTGAAAAAAATGGAGCAAGGTATGACGCTATTCAGGCCGCAAAATACTGCCTATGTACTTTCGTAGATGAATTAGCTGTTCGTGCGGGTTGGGCAGATCAAACTTGGTCCAAAAACAGCCTGCTAGTATCTTTCTATGACGAAACATGGGGAGGAGAGCGTTTTTTTGAGATTATTCAAAATCTAAAGCAGGATCCGGATAAAAATATTGATTTATTAGAGTTCATGTACTTATGTTTGCAATTTGGCTATAAAGGCAAGTATCAAGTATTAAACAGTGGCGAACTCGAAATTGACAAAATTAAAAGAGACTTGCTTGCCTCAATCCATAGCAAAAGACCAGATCAAACTGCTGCTCTTTTCAAACACAATCCAATCATTACAAATACCATCCAGAGAAAACAGAGACTTACTATTCCTTTATGGGTAGTAGGTGTTTTAGGGGCTGTCGTCTTAGGAGTAAGCTACTTTGCCATGCAATGGTCTTTAGGTGATGATTTTGATACTGCCAGTACAAAAGTCAACAATCTCAAACTTCCTCCGGTCACAGCCAAACAGCAAAAAACACAAGGCACTATACGGTTACGGCCTTTATTGGAAAATGAAATTGCTAGAAACCTAGTCTCGGTGGAGGACTTCCAAGATAGAAGTACGGTTACTATTTTAGGTGATGGTCTTTTTGAGTCTGGCTCCGCACAAATCCAAGACCAATATTACCCTGTCTTGGCTAGAGTCAGCCAAGCTTTGGATAGCGTAGAAGGACAAATCGTAGTTACTGGATATACTGACAACAAACCTATTCAAAGCTTGAACTTCCCATCTAACTGGCATCTCTCTCAGGCTCGGGCAGATGCAGTAAAAGAAATTTTATTGAATTACATCAAAAATGGTGGAACACGTATTCGTTCCGAAGGACGTGGCTCGACCGATCCTGTTGCACCAAATAATACTTTGGAAAATAGAGCTAAAAACCGAAGAGTTGAAATAACCCTATTCACAACGGGAACCGGTCCTAAACTGGGGAGAGCAGCGGAAGTAAAAACCAATACTTCAACTACTCAGCCAAACAGTGATGTAAATACACATCAATAATCTGAAATTGGATTGATACGGAAAAACAAATATGAAAAAAACTCTTTATTTTCTAGGCTCCCGTTCTTTATGGGTAATGTTGGGTATCGCCGGTCTGATTATATTGGTATGGTTTATCGGCCCACTTATTTCCATAGGTGAAATTCGTCCCTTAGAAAGTAAGGTCATTCGCCTTGCTGTGTGTGTTGCCATTGTCAGCATTTGGTTGGCTAAAGCTATATTTCGCCAATATCGTGAGTCACGCCGCAACGCTGCCTTACTGAAGGAAATTCGCGCAGCGCAAGAACCCATCTTGAAAAATGCAGGCGATGTTAGCTCAATGAGCCGTCAGTTTGCTGAAATGGATAAAATACTGAAAAACGCTAAATTCTCCAAATCTAAAAATAGTTTATTGGCGAGATTGGAAGAAGGTCAGTATCTTTATCAAATGCCGTGGTATGTTGTTTTAGGTGCTGCCGGCTCTGGTAAAACAACAGCGTTAAAACGTTCCGGTCTCAACTTCCCCCTAGAAAGCACTTTAGGAACATCTGTAAGTGGCTTGGCAGGAACGCGTGATTGCGATTGGTTTTTATCGGATGAAATTGTACTTCTCGATACTGCAGGCAGATTGTCGTTACATGACAACCACAGTAATAAAGACTCCAGCGACTGGGAAGAATTTGTATCCCTTCTGAAGCGTTACCGTCCCAAACAACCTATTAACGGTGTATTGGTTACCGTAGGAGTAGATGACCTTTTGGGAGGTAAAACCAATATCCCCGAAATTTCTGCAGAGCTTCGCAAAAGAATCCATGAGATGCATACTAAATTAGGTATACATTTCCCCGTTTATCTCATGATAACCAAACTGGATTTACTGCATGGTTTTGACAAATTCTTTGATCATCTGACTGAAGAACAAAGAAATCAATATCTGGGAATTTCTCTTTCTGATACGGAAGGGACGGAAACTCCTATTGCCACTGCTTCCAACGCTTTATCGGAAGTTGTAGATAAATTGCGCTCCTCTATGTTGGGCACTATTCACCAATTGGAATCTTCTGAAGATAAAGCCGCAGCTTTTGCTTTTCCTGAAGAATTTGAACGTCTTAATCAGGCGGTACTTTCTCTATTCAAAGAGTTATCTAAATCTTCGAAATTTGAGCAACCTATTTCATGGAGAGGTGTTTATTTTTCAAGCGGCACCCAAACAGGGCAACATTTCAATCCTATCTTGGATGGCTTGCAAAATGATTTCCAATTATCGAAAAAATACTTGGATTCGGATCGAACCAAAACTCAAAACAACGAGCGAAGTTTTTTCCTGAACAGACTTTTTTCTGACGTTATCCTAAGTGAAGCAAACTTGGCAGGAGAAAATAAATCATGGTTTGTTAAAAAACAAATGCTCTATTGGTTAGGCATTGGAGCTATTGTTGCCATAATTGCCGCTTGCTTGGCCATGATGCTAAACAGTTACTCAAATAATCGCTCATATCTTGAGCAAGTTGGCGATAAAGCAACCAAATTAAGCCAAGAAGCGAAAAAATACACTGAAGCTCCCAATCTACTCGAAGCGGTAACATTTGCAGAACATGTCAAAGATACGACCGGCAGTAAAGAGATTCTGGATCTCTCTTCCCCTCCTCTTAGCTATCGCATAGGGCTTTACCAAGGCAGGCAAATGAAAGACGTTGGAGAATCTGCCTACCGCAGAATCCTTCAAGACAACGTGATGCCTTTAATCAGCTTTAAATTAGATGAACTTCTGCGTACAACCAGCGGCTCAGTCGGAGTTAATGGCTACAATGCTTTAAAAGCTTATCTGATGATGTATGACAAAGAACATTTTGATGCCGCTTTTATGCAAAACTGGCTGATGACTAATTTGTCTGAAGCAGAATCTTCAGGCATGAGCAACCAACAGAAAAAATCTGTTGAAAAAGCTTTACACCAGATTCTTTCCAAGCAAAGCATTACTCCTAGCGCACCCTATGATGAAGCATTGGTTGAACGTCGTAGGCAAGAAATTGCCCAAAGAGATATTGCAACTATGGTGCTGGAGGATACCATCAATACTGTTACTCTCTCAGGCCAAGAAGGAATCACACCTGTTTCTCTTTCAAGTATGGGCGGTGTGCAAAGCCACTTATTGTTCCGTCGTAAAACTGGTAGAGCTTTAAAAGAGCCTATTGACTTCATTTATACCAAAGAAGCCTACATTACCAAAGTATTACCTGCTATGGTTAAATCGGCAGAACAATTTTTTAATGAAGATAACTGGGTATTGGGTGGCTATGCCTCACAAAGCCAAAGTAAAGCTACTGTTCTTTCTGATGCTCAAAAGCTTTATTTCAACAATTACATCAAGGCATGGAATAACTATTTGTCTGATTTGTCATTGGTTGTACCTAAATCATCTCGAGAAAGTATTCAGATTGCCAAACTTTTGTCAGAGAAAAATTCGCCCTTGGTTAACATTATCAAAGGTATCAGTGACAACACGACGCTTACCATTGATAAAAAGATAACCGATAAAGCAGACAGTAAAATTGCCGACTGGTTAAATAGAGCAGGTCTGTCAAAGCTTTTAGACACTGAAGGAGAGGCCAATGAGAAAGATGAATTGGCTGCTTTGAAACTGGCCACTCCTGTTGATGATGCTTTTGCAGATTTTCATAGCTTAACTGAAACCACAAACGATCAACCTCCGGCTATTAACAGCGTTACTGAAGCCATTAATGATCTGTACGTTTATTTGGTTGCTGTTAATGTTGCAGTTGAAAAAGGCGTAGATTTACCTCCTGATGATCCGTTTGTGAAATACAAAGCTGAAGTAAACCGGCTTCCTATGCCTTTCCGCCCAATGTTAGACAGTTTTTCTGAGATTATTTTGAACAACACTGACAAGATTGTCGATGAAAAACTTATGTCCACCTTGGAAAAACAGTTGGCAACCGTAACAAACAGTTGCCAAGAAATACATCAACAGGGTTACCCTTTTGATAGAGGATCTGAGACCAATGTTGCCTTGGAAAGCTTTAGCAATATATTTGGTCCAAACGGCATGTACAGCAAGTTTACCAATTTGTCAGGGGAGGCCGCCATATTGGCGCGTTCAGAAAAACTGGAAACATTAGCGGCCAAAAACAGCGCATTTAAAGAGCGTTTTTCCAAACTTAACGACATTGCAACAATCCGACAAGGATATTTCGACAAAGGATCTGAAACACCTACTTTTGGCTTTACAATCAAGGTCTTGCTCCTTGATCCCAGCCTGGAAAGTGTGAATGTTTCTTATGCAGGGAAAAGCTATGTATACAGTCATGGCCCAGTCAATCCTGCAACCTTTACCTGGCCCTCAAAAGAAGAAAATGCCTTGGCAAGAATCGATGTTTCCTCTCCGCAAATTAATAGTGCGGGTATCAGCTCAACCGGGCCATGGTCAATATTCCGTCTGATTGAAAAAGGAAAAATCATTCGTCAAACAGGAAACAATACCGTTGTCGAATACAACATTCAGGGCAAAAACGTTGTGCTTGAATTTACTACTTCTACAGCCTTCAATCCCTTTAATTTAAATAAATTAAGGAATTTTCAGTGCATTTGAAGGTCGTAGTGCGAATGTAAGCAGGTCGTCTGAAATCACATATTCCAACAAGTTTCTGCCACAGTCCTGTGTGTGATTGAAAAATAGAAAGTCTGACATTGAAGCGAAATTGGTTTTTAATGTAAACAAGGAATTTCCCGAAATGAATAGAACAGTCGTTGCTCATACACCTTTGGGATTACAACTATTATTCAAAAAAATGCTTGGAACAGAATTCGTTTCAAACCTTTTTGAATTTAATATCACTTTAGTTTCCAAAGATTCCAATTTACAAGGCAAAGATATTATCGGACAACCAATAACATTGGAAATTGATACAGAAGCAAGCAGTCCGCGTTATTTGAACGGTTTGGTGACTGACTTCGGCTATATCTGCGAAGATGAAGACGAAGAAGACTATCATGCCTACACCTGCACAGCTCGTCCGTTTATGTGGTATCTCACCCAAAATACCGACAGCAGAGTATTTGTCGATAAATCCGTTCTAGATATTGCCAATGAAGTCTTATCTCCCTTCGGATTCCCCTTTCAGGTTAAATGCCAAAAAAGCTATCGTACAAGGGGCTTTTGTGTTCAATATCAGGAAAACAGTTTTGACTTCCTGAGCCGCCTATTTGAACAGGAAGGCATCTACTATTACTTTACCCACAGCAACGGTTCGCACGAGCTGGTTATTGCTGATGATGTCGGTATTCTGGAAGCCATCTCTTCTCCTAACATTCCTTACCATTCCAAAAATACTGCACCCGGAGCACCCAACATCGCCTATATCGATGTTTGGGAGGAACGTGATGCCCTGAAATCCAGCCAGTTCGTGACTCAGGAATACAATTATAAAAACGCCAAAGTCCCGATGAAATCTTCTGACTCGGTTCACGATTTCAGTTCTGTCCCGATGGAGCATTATGATTTTTATACCGGCTTTAGCGATGTTTCCGAAGCGCAAAATTACAGTCAGGTACGCAGTGAAGATTTGAAAAGCCAAACTAAGATCATTACCGGTTCAGGTACTGCATTGACGGTGGCTCCGGGTTATACGTTTACCCTGAGTAAGCACCCGCATTCATCATCCAATACCGAATACACCATTCTGAAAGCAGATTATGATTTTGAAGAAGCCGGCTATACTACCGGCGATCGTATCGGAAAATTCAGAATTTCATTCCGCGTATTGCCCAAATCCTACCCATACCGCCCTCCCCTTAAAACGCCAAAACCCAAAGTTTTGGGCACACAAGCGGCGACGGTAACGGGTCCTGCCGGAGAAGAGGTTTATACCAACGAGTATGGCGATATTAAAGTGCAATTCCATTGGGACCGCTACGGTAAAATGGATGAAAACAGCTCCAACTGGGTTCGGGTAACGCAAGGTTCTGCCGGTGCGGGATACGGTTCTATCAACACCCCGCGTATCGGTGAAGAAGTGCTGGTCGACTTCATCAACGGCGATGCCGACCGACCGATTGTATTGGGTCGTCTGTACAACAGCGCAATGTCGCCACCATGGGGCTTTCCTGCCGCGGCCAAACAGTCCGGTATCAAAAGTAAAAGTTTTAATTCACCACTGGCCAACTTCAATGAACTGATGTTCAACGATACTGCCGGTTCCGAGATGGTCAATTTCCAAGCGCAAAAAGACCTGACCTCACTGGTTAAAAATAACGAAACCCGCAACGTTAACAACGACCGTACCACCACAATCGGTAACAACGAAACCGTTACAGTAGTAGGCGATCGGGCGAAAACCGTCCAAAAAAACGAAACGGCTTCAATTACCCAAAACCGCACAAAATCGGTGGGTCAAAACGAGACCTCCAGCATTACCAAAAACCAAAGCATTAGTGTAGGAGACAATCAAAGTACCAGCGTAGGTAAAGACCAAAGCGTCAACGTGGGTAAAAATCGCAGCCGTTCTGTCGGTTTGAACGAGAAAGTAGGCATAGGACAGAGCCAAGCGTTGACTATCGGACAGGATCAGAACGTTGCTGTCGGCAAAAACCAAGCTCTGACCGTCGGTGCCAACCGCAACAAGACCGTTGTAGCCAACGAAGTCAGCAGTATCGGCGGCAACAGACAGGAAACCGTCAGCCTGAATGGCATGAACAATGTCGGTATCGGACAGATGACCAACATCGGTGCAGGCTATATGTTGAACGTCGGTGCAGGCTGGATGACCAATGTTGTCGGCGCAGAAATGCATAGCGTCGGTTTGGTGATGGGTCTCAACGCCGGTATGAACATCGGTCTCAACGCCGGTCGAAACATCACCCTGTCCGCAGGCAAGAAAATTACCATACAAGTCGGTAATTCTATGATTTTGATTGATAAAAACAAAATCAGCATCGTCAGCAAATCGATCAAGATCGTCGGTACGAAGGAAGTGGATATCGATGGCAAAAAAGTCGATATCAACTAGAGAAGATGCGCCATGTTTGAGTTGCAGAACTTTACCTGCTTTCATACGCAGCAGTTTAAAAACATCGACCAAACAGATCGGGCTTATGATGTAGTCGTTGCCAAAGTCAGCTACGAGTTTGAAATTGACCCGGAAACAGGAAAAACGGAGTTTGCGTTTGCCCGTACGCAAACGCCGCTCACGTTTGCCGATACCTATTACGGCGATCCTTCGCAAACCTCGACTCAGTTTGAAAGCGACTTCAGCCTCTACAAACCCAAAACCGACTTGGTCGTCAATGCAACTGCCTACGCACCCGACGATGTTCCCTCTCGGCAATTTGCCGTATCCGTAAGTATCGGCGATTACCAAAAAAGCCTGGCGCTTACTGGAGAGCGTTACTGGGTGCGGGAGGCGGCAGGATGGTCTTTGAGCGAACCCGACCCCATCCTTTCCCTACCTATCCGCTATGAGTTTGCCTTTGGCGGCAGCGCAGTCGAAGACGACCACACAGGCTATCAGCAGAACGCCATCGGTATCGGCTACTATCCGAAGGCCGAACTCAAAAAAAACGGGTTCAAGCGGACGCTGAAAGCTCATCAAATCTACGACCCTGCACACCCGGTGCGCGATCCGTCCGATAAGGCCGAGCCCGAAGGCTTCGGCTTTATACCCCGTTATTTCGCACTGCGTGCCCAACATACCGGTACTGCCGATGAGCAATGGATAGCCAACCGCGCTCCGCTACTGCCTGAAGATTTTTCTATGGCCTATTGGAACGGCGCCCATCCCTCGCTGCAACTTCCCCATCTGAAACCTAACCATATTTACGAACTGACCTTTACCGGCATGGTGCATTCCTTCCAAGCCCCCAACCAACGCTTTACCGTTGATTTGCCGGTAGAAACGGTGTTCGTCCACGCCCATACGGCAACTAACTCGTCATTGTGCAAAGATATGGTATTGGACACCATACTTGTCGATGTGGAACAACGCCGCATTGATTGCAGCTACCGCACATCTTTTCCAGAGGAACTGGAAATTGCGGCATGCCAGCTCAGATTCATCGCCCGACACGAACGAGCAGATCAAATCGCGGCCGCTCAAGACTGTCGGGATTCTCAGGATGAATTTATCCCAATCCCGCCATCTTTGGCAGCACACATATAAACCACGCATAGGTTGTCTGAAACTCCAAACCCTCATTCGCCCAGCTTTCAGACGACCCCATCCCCAACAGGAGCAAGCCGCCATGGCATTCAATAAAATCGCCCGTAAAAGCAGTGACTTCAGGATC
>NZ_CATQFV010000016.1:0-188 GCF_958267435.1 Neisseria benedictiae | reverse complement strand
GGGTGATTAGCTCAGTTGGTAGAGCGTCTGCCTTACAAGCAGAATGTCGGCGGTTCGACTCCGTCATCACCCACCAAGTTTCCTTTCATTGTTGCAAACAATGGATGCGCGGTGGTAGCTCAGTTGGTTAGAGTACCGGCCTGTCACGCCGGGGGTCGCGGGTTCGAGCCCCGTCCGCCGCGCCAAGT
>NZ_CATQFV010000015.1:0-170 GCF_958267435.1 Neisseria benedictiae | reverse complement strand
CCCGGGCAGTCTACGTGTGCGTAGTGGCGGGTTTCGGTTTCGTATTCTACGTGTGAGGTATTGATGGTAATACCGCGGGCTTTTTCTTCGGGGGCGTTGTCGATTTGGTCGTAAGCTTTTGCAGCACCGCCGAATTTTTTAGCCAAAATAGTAGTCAAAGCAGCAGTCAG
>NZ_CATQFV010000014.1:0-67046 GCF_958267435.1 Neisseria benedictiae | reverse complement strand
ACAGGCATAAGAAGAGGCGCAGTATGTAGGGAGCCGCACGGCGATTTCGCAGTGACTGTACTGACTGCGGGTCGTACCTCGTCCTTGTGATACTCCGCCAGCTCGGTTGAGAAATAAGAGTTGTTGAACAAATCCAGCCAACCGCGCTGTACCTTTCGCACCTCTTGCGGCATAAACATCGTCGCCAGCTCTTGCGCCGACAACATATCCGGCGCGATACCGTCCTGTTCCAGCCTCATTTCCCGATAAGCCTTCGGCGAATAATGCCCGCCGTCCGGATGTCGGGGCAGCTCGCCGTGCGGGCGGTTGTTGTATTCGTCGATACACTTGGCCACATCCGCGATAAAGCGCGACCAGCCCGGCAGTTTCTTCAAATATTTCTGTTGTTCCTCCGTTAAATCCTTGCCTTTTTCCAAAGCATTAAAAGCACTTTCCATCTTGCGGTACATCAGATTCTTCGTGCTGCTGTCCATCCCTGCGCCCGCAAACGTCTCATACTGTCGTGCCATCTCAATCAGATTGTCTTTCCACCATCGTTCGATGATGCCGCGCCCTTGCGGGTTGCCCGCGATACCCGTTTCATGCCGGATACCCAGTCGGGACGTGATACCCGTGATTTCATGGTCTATCGTCTTGCCGGTTTGGCCGCCGCCGTTATCCGAGTAATAGATAATCGGCAAACCAAAGTGCTTGACCCCGATACGCAGGGCGTCCGATACCGCCACACAACTTTCAGCAAGAGAGACCGAAAACCCGACCACAAACCGCGTACATCCGTCAATAATCACCGTCACTTCCGGCTTAAACGGCCTGCCGTGTACCGGATGCGCCACCTTCGCTTTAAAGCTGTGGCCGTCGCCGATCCAAACATCGTTCGGCTTCAAAGCCCCCCAATCACGTTTCACATAAGGCAGCAGCGATTTATAAGCCGCCCCCGTTTTCCTGCCGCGCTCCTGCATAATCAGCGGCAGCTTGTCCCAAACGCGCCGCACCATACTCAAATTAGGCACATCATTGACCGGCATATTTTCCGCCTCGGCCCACTGCACAAACCGACGGTAGCTGTGTGCTAGCTTCGGCGCGGACGGGATATTGTGAAACTGCATAAACATCGGCAACCAACCGTAGCTCTCAATCGGCTTGACCGCCTTCGTCGTCTTCGGAGCCAAAGCAAGCAACCGCTCCGTCGCGTTTTCCGCCTTAAGGTAGGCAGATATCCAGCCGTCTAAAGTACGTTCGCCAACCTTCGCCGACCTGCTGCGGTCATTGGCCTTTTCCAAATTCCCAAGCGTAACCGCGTCCAATTTGCCTTCTGCCAGCAAGCCCAAAAACTGAGCCACCGCAGCCTTAGCGGAGCAATCGTATTCATATTTGATCCCCAACACTGCCGCCACCACCGCGCATCGCGCATCCGCCACCGACCGTTGTTTCTCGTTCAACAGCTTGGCCGCTTCAGCCAGTGCCTGAGCCGACATCGCCGTCCCCGGTCTGACTTGGGGCAGCATTTTCGGCATCTTCTCCGCCAGCTCGTCCGACTGCCGTTTCATGATGGCTGCTCGGATTTCAATAGGTAGGGCATATTCAACACCACCACCCTTACCTTGACGCCTTCTCGTTTGCCAACCATCCCTTTGCGCTTTTTTTCTCAGCCCTATTACTGTTCTTGGCATATTTGGCAGCCCAAAATCAAGCAGGCTTTTGAGGTCCATATATTCCATTTCAACCCACTCCGAGCATCTCTTTCAATTCAGCTATCTTTTTGTCTCGATAATCTGTTTTTTTGTAATGCGGGAAAACTTCAACTAAATCTTTTTGAATCACTTTCGCGATTGCTTCCGCAATTCTTTTGCTTCCTCGCCCATTTCTTATGACCTCAGAAACAGATTGGTTAGTTACCCCCTAAAGCCGAAGCCAACATTCTTGCCGATATATTTTTTTCTTCTAAGGATTTATAGATTTCGTTCGCTTGCATAATGCCTCCATGATAGAATCCCTTACTTACCTTACAGGCTTTAATGCCTGCCTTAACTGTTACCTGAATGATATGCCCAAAATATTTGGTATAGCAAATATATTTGGTACTATTTTGCGGTGTTTTTATGGAACGCATTGATTTAGCATTGAATTTAGTTGAAGAGAGAAGCCGCCTTGGATACTCTCGAAAGAATTTTGCTGAGCAAACTGGATGCAGTGCAGAAAGTTTGAGATTGTATGAAAGCGGGCAGGTCAACATTCCTGCGGACTTTTTACTTGCTGCTGTTCAATTAGGGGTGGATATTCAATTTGTCTTTACAGGCATTCATTCGGCAAATTTAAATGCTGTTTCAGACGACCTTAATAAAAAACTGGACGACGCTATCGGGAAATCAAACGTTGAGAATCAGATTAACGGCAATGTCAGTAACGCTGTTATCGCCTCATCTGGTTCTGTTGTTCATCAAATTAATACCCAGAATCATGTCATCAGAACCCGTGTCGATTCAAAACCCGGTAAGGAACACATAACGCTTGAGCAAGCCTCAAAGCTGCAACAACTTGTTAAACAAGTTGCCGCAGCCGAAGAGATTGCCAAACGATCGCCAAAATCAATCCGTGCAATTTGGGCTAGTCTGAATGCTCACTGTAAAGTTCCAAGTTACAAACTAATCGCATTGAGTGATTACGACAAAGCAGAAACTTATCTCAGAAAATGGCTGGGTAGGTTGAGTAATACAGCAACATCAAAGAACAACGATCCCGACTGGCGAAAAAAGAAATACGCTTATATCAAATTAAATGTAAAACAACTTGAGCTTGAAGATTGGTTGAAAAGTTACCTCGAAAAAAATTTCTCAGTAGAAAGCCTGACTGAATTAAGTGATGAAGATTTGCAAAAAACACATGCAGCAGTATCGACTAAAAAACGGAAAAAATAGGCTTAAACATGAAACTCCGCCTTTAAATTCAAGTTTCATGTTTAGCTTATAGTCTTCAGATGCTTTGTTTTTTAGATGTATGATATTAAGAGATTTTTTCAAACATGGAACTGTTGTACGAGTTCCATGTTTAGTTTCTAGTTAAAGCCTTTTATAAACATCCTCATCAATCACGCCGAAACCGACCCGCGTGACGGTCTATATGTCTTGCGTATAGGCAATGACCTCTTTGTCAAACGTGTGCAACGCATACCGGGCAAACTGCTTGTAACGTCCGAAAATCCACGTTACGCACCGTTTGAAATAGATTTGAACAATGCCCAAGACGACATCGCCATCATAGGTCGTGTTGAGTGGTATGGCCGGAGTATTGATTAAATCCATTTTAAAAACCTCTTAAAACAGTTTTAAAAATTCCCTAATCTCGTCAGCTTTAAACAGAAAACCGCGCATTCCGGCGCGGTTTTGTGAAAAAGCTGGCGTAACTTTCCCGGATACAAAAAAACGCTGAAATCCACGTCTTTCCGAGATTTCAGCGTTTTTTTACTCTATTTGTTCCTTGTGCAAAAACTAACAGTCCCCCACAAAATATTTTAATCCGCTGTAAAATAGAAAATGCCGTCTGAACATTTCAGACGGCATTTTCTCAAATAAACCTTATCGGCTGTTTATTCAGTCGGATTTATTTTTTCTTTTGCGGAGGCAGGTCGGTACAAGTACCCAATGCCACTTCCGAAGCCATACCGATGGATTCGCCCAAGGTCGGGTGCGGGTGGATGGTTTTGCCGATGTCTGCCGCGTCGCAGCCCATTTCGATGGCAAGGCAGACTTCGCCGATCATATCGCCACCGTTCGGACCGACAATGCCGCCGCCGATGATGCGGCCGGTTTCAGCATCAAAAATCAGCTTGGTAAAGCCGTTGTCGCAACCGTTGGCAATCGCACGGCCGGAAGCCGCCCACGGGAAGTTGGCTTTGGTGATTTTGCGGCCGGAGGCTTTGGCGGACAACTCGGTTTCGCCCACCCACGCCACTTCGGGAGAAGTGTAGGCAACGCCCGGAATCACGCGCGCGTCGAAGTAGGCTTTGTGGCCGGCGCAGTTTTCGGCGGCAACGTGTCCTTCGTGAACGGCTTTGTGCGCCAACATCGGCTGACCGACGATGTCGCCGATGGCGTAGATGTGCGGCACATTGGTACGCATTTGTTTGTCCACTTCGATGAAGCCGCGATCGGTTACGGCAACGCCTGCTTTTTCCGCGCTGATGAGTTTGCCGTTGGGCGCGCGGCCGGCGGCAACCAGTACGGCATCGTAACGTTGCGGCTCTTTAGGCGCATTTGCACCTTCAAAGGTAACGTAAACGCCGTCTTCTTTCGGCTCGACTGCAACGGTTTTGGTGTTGACCATAATGTTGTCAAAACGGTATTCGTTTTGTTTTTGCCATACTTTCACCAAGTCGCGGTCTGCGCCTTGCATCAGGCCGTCCATCATTTCAACCACATCCAAACGCGAACCCAGCGTGCTGTAAACCGTACCCATCTCGAGGCCGATAATGCCGCCGCCGATAATCAGCAGTTTGCCCGGTACTTCTTTCAGTGCCAGTGCGCCGCTGGAATCGATGATGCGCGGATCTTCAGGGATAAACGGCAGTTTGGTAACGCGGCTGCCTGCTGCAATGATACAGTTTTTGAAGGCAACGATTTTTTTCTCGCCGGTAGGGGCTGCTTGTTCGTACACGTCGCCGGCAGTCAGCGACACTTCCATGTGGTGCGGATCCAAGAATTGCCCGTCGCCTTGGATAACGTCCACTTTACGGCCTTTCGCCATACCTGCCAAACCGCCGGTGAGGCGGGAAACCACGCCGTTTTTGTAGGCGCGCAGCATATCGATGTCGAGTTCAGGCTCGGGGTATTTGATACCGTTGGCAGCCAAGTGGCGCACTTCGTCGATAACAGCGGCATTGTGCAACAGGGCTTTGGAAGGGATACAGCCGACGTTCAGGCAAACGCCTCCCAAAGTTTTGTAACGCTCGACGATGGCGACTTTCAAGCCTTCATCGGCAGCAGCGAATGCGGCAGAATAACCGCCGGGGCCGCCGCCCAATACGACCACGTCGTACTCGGCATCGGCAGAACCGCCGAATTGCGCGGCTTGCGGGGCAGGAGCAGCAGCTTTAGGGGCTTCTTGCGCCGGGGCGGCAGCCGCTTCGGCTTTAGGGGCGGCAGCCGCACCTTCAGCTTCGACGACGACAATCAAGCCGCCTTCGGAGATTTTGTCGCCGACTTTGACTTTCACTTCTTTGACCACGCCAGCAACTTCGGCAGGTACGTCCATAGTCGCTTTGTCGGTTTCCAAAGTAATCAGGGTATCGTCAACGGCGATGGTGTCGCCCACGTTTACTTCAACCGCGATAATATCTACATTTTCGTGTCCGCCAATGTCGGGCACTTTCAATTCAACTAAGCTCATGTCTCATCTTTCTGAATGATGTTCAAACTTCCTTTTCAGACGGCACAGGCCGCTATGCCGTCTGAAGCCGATCGGGTTACAGGGTAATGCGGCGGAAGTCTTTCAACAGCTTCGCCAAGAATACGGTGAAGCGCATACCGGCCGCACCGTCGATGACGCGGTGGTCGAAGGACAGGCTCAACGGGCACATCAGGCGCGGGGCAAACTCTTTGCCGTTCCAAACCGGTTTGATTTGGGATTTGCACACGCCCAAGATGGCGACTTCGGGAGCATTCACAATCGGCGTGAAACCTGTACCGCCGATACCGCCCAAGCTGGAAATGGTAAAGCAGGCGCCTTGCATTTCTTGCGGTTTGAGCTTGCCTTCGCGGGCTTTTTTGGACAATTCGGTCAATTCTTGGCTGATTTGTTTCAAACCTTTTTGATCCACGTCTTTAATAACGGGAACAACCAAGCCGTTCGGCGTATCGGCTGCGAAACCGATGTTGAAGTAGTTTTTCAGCACCAGATTGTCGCCGTCCAAAGAAGCGTTGAATTCAGGGAAGGCTTTCAGCGCGGAAACAGAGGCTTTGATGATGAACGCCAACGGGGACAGTTTCACGCCTTCGCGTTCCCATTCTTTGTTCAGCTGTTTGCGGAATTCTTCCAGTTCGGTCATATCCGCTTCTTCGTGTACGGTAACGTGCGGAATCACAACCCAGTTGCGGGACAGGTTTTGACCGGAGATTTTCTTAATGCGGGACAATTCTTTAACTTCGACATTGCCGAATTTGGAGAAGTCCACTTTAGGCCACGGCAGCAAGTTCAGACCACCGCCTAAAGACGCGCCGGCTGCGGCAGGTTTTGCCGCGCCGCCCTGCATAACGGATTTCACAAAGGCTTTGATGTCGTCGCCCACGATGCGGCCTTTCAAGCCGGTACCTTTGACTTGGCCCAAATCCACGCCCAATTCGCGCGCAAGTTTGCGTGCGGAAGGGCCGGCGTGTGCTTTGGCGAAAGCGGCTTCGTCGATTTTGGCGGCGGCAGGAGCAACCGGTGCAGGTGCGGCGGCCGGAGTGGTAGGAGCTGGAGCGGCAGCCGGTGCAGGTGCGGCAGCTTGAGCGGCAGGAGCAGGAGCTGCTGCGGCAGAACCGGCAGTTTCTACTTCGATAATGGCAGAACCTTCAGATACTTTGTCACCAACTTTTACAAATACGGCTTTAACCACACCGGCTTCTGTACATGGTACGTCCATAGTGGCTTTGTCGGTTTCCAGAGTAATCAGAGTGTCGTCAACGGCAACAGTGTCGCCAACTTTAATTTCAACGGCAATAATGTCTACATCTGTATGACCGCCAATATCCGGTACAACGACTTTTACAGTTGCCCCGCCTGCAGGGGCTGCGGCAGGAGCGGCAGCCGGAGCCACAGGAGCTTCAGCTGCAGGAGCCGGGGCTGCATCGGCAGCGGCGGCATCGGTTTCAACGGTCAGAATCACACCGCCTTCGGAAATTTTATCACCGACTTTAACTTTCACTTCTTTTACTACACCAGCTGCATCGGCAGGTACGTCCATAGTGGCTTTGTCGGTTTCCAGTGTAATCAGGGTGTCGTCAACGGCGATGGTATCGCCCGCTTTGACTTCTACGGCGATGATGTCGACGTTTTCGTGACCGCCGATATCGGGGACTTTGATTTCTACGATACTCATTTGAGTTCCTTTAATCTTTTTCAATTGGATGCCGTCTGAAAACTGCTTCACGCGGCATCGGTACGGTTTGTCTGCTCAAACCATTCGGGCATTCGGTTTTCAGACGGCCTGATGTCGGAATGGGGCAAACAGGCCGTCTGAAACATCAATCAGCGTTTCCAGCTAGGGGCCGAATCGGCTTTGATGCCGTATTTTTCGATGGCTTGCTGAACGGTTTCTTTGCTGACTTTGCCTTGTTCCGCCAATGCGGCCAATGCGGCAACGGCAACGTTGTAGCGGTCCACTTCAAAGAACGAACGCAGGTTGGCGCGGCTGTCGGAGCGTCCGAAACCGTCGGTACCCAAGACGTGGTAATCGTTCGGGATGTAGGCGCGGATACGGTCGGCATAGCTGCGGATGTAGTCGGTAGCGGCAATCACCGGGCCTTCGTGACCTTGCAGTTTGGAAGTGACAAACGGTACTTTTGCCGTTTCCAACGGGTTCAGACGGTTGAAGCGTTCCACTTCGACAGCGTCGCGGTGCAGCAGGTTGAAGGACGGGCAAGACCAGATGTCTGCTTCTACGCCGAAGTCGGCTTTCAGCAATTCTGCACCCGCAATCACTTCTTGCAGAATCGTACCGGAACCCATCAGTTGGACTTTCTTGTCGCCTTTGCCGCCGGCTTTCAGCAGATACATACCTTTCAAGATGTCTTGTTCCGCGCCTTCGGGCATATCCGGATGGGTGTAGTTCTCGTTCATCAGGGTGATGTAGTAGAACACGTCTTCGTGGTCGGCATACATACGGCGCAGACCGTCTTGTACGATGACGGCGACTTCGTATTGGAAGGTCGGATCGTAAGTTACACAGTTTGGAATCAAATCTGCTTGAATATGGCTGTGGCCGTCTTCGTGTTGCAGACCTTCACCGTTCAGCGTCGTACGGCCGGCAGTACCGCCCAACAGGAAGCCGCGCGCGTGCATATCGCCCGCCGCCCATGCCAAGTCGCCAACGCGTTGGAAACCGAACATAGAGTAGTAGATGTAGAAAGGAATCATGGCAAAGTTGTTGTTTGCGTAGCTGGTCGCAGCAGCAATCCAGTCAGCCATGGCACCTGGTTCGTTAATACCTTCTTGCAAGATTTGACCGTCAACAGACTCTTTATAGAACATCAGTTGGTCTTTATCTTGAGGAGTGTATTGTTGGCCTTTAGGGTTCCAAATACCGTATTGGCGGAACATACCTTCCATACCGAACGTACGGCTTTCATCAGGAACGATAGGTACCACGCGTTTGCCGATTTTTTTGTCTTTCAGCAAAGTAGACAGGATGCGGACGAAAGCCATGGTGGTTGAGAATTCACGGTCGCCGCTGGATTTCAGTTGAGTCTCAAATGCTGACAGTTTAGGCACTTCCAGAACTTCTTGGGTAGGTTTGCGTTGAGGCAGGTAGCCACCCAAAGCTTCACGGCGTGCATGCAGGTATTTGTATTCTTCGCTGTCGGGAGTAAAAGTCAGGTAAGGCAGGTCGCCGCTGTCGATTTGCTCGTCGGTAACAGGAATGTCAAAGCGGTCACGGAATTGTTTCAGAGAAGCTTTGTCCATTTTCTTGGCTTGGTGGGCAACGTTTTGGCCTTCGCCGGATGCACCCATGCCGTAACCTTTAATGGTTTTAGCCAAAATGACAGTAGGTTTGCCGTCAGCGTGGTTCACTGCGCGATCGTAAGCGTTGTACACTTTTTGAGGATCGTGGCCGCCGCGGTTCAATGCCCAAATTTCATCATCGGTCATATCGGCAACCAATGCTTTCAGTTCAGGGGTATTGAAGAAGTGTTCACGGACGTATGCGCCGTCTTTGGATTTGTAAGTTTGGTAGTCACCGTCCAAGCATTCTTCCATGCGTTTGCGCAGAATGCCATCTTTGTCTTTTGCCAAGAGGCGGTCCCAACGACGACCCCAGATGACTTTCACAACATTCCAGCCGGCACCGGAGAAGTTGCCTTCCAGCTCTTGAATGATTTTGCCGTTACCGCGTACAGGGCCGTCCAGACGTTGCAGGTTACAGTTGATGACGAATACCAGGTTGTCCAAGCCTTCGCGTGAAGCCAGAGCAATAGCACCTTGGCTTTCAGGTTCATCCATTTCGCCGTCGCCACAGAATACCCATACTTTACGGCCTTTGGTTTTAGCCAGGCCGCGAGATTCCAAGTATTTCAGGAAACGGGCTTGGTAAATCGCCATCAATGGGCCAAGACCCATAGATACGGTTGGGAATTGCCAGAAGTCAGGCAACAGGTGAGGGTGAGGATAGGAAGGCAGACCATGACCGGCAACTTCTTGACGGAAGTTGTTCAATTGGTCTTCAGTCAGACGGCCTTCAACGAAAGCACGTGCATAAATGCCGGGGGCGGCATGACCTTGGAAGAATACCAAATCGCCTTCTTCGCCTTCGCCTTTGGCTTTCCAGAAGTGGTTGAAGCCGACTTCGTACATGGTCGCAGCAGATTGGAAAGATGCAATGTGTCCACCCAATTCCAAATCTTTTTTACCCGCGCGCAATACGATAGCCGCGGCATTCCAACGTACGAAAGCACGAATACGGTGCTCGATGTTTTGGTCGCCGGGAATGCCTTTTTCGTTTTCGACGGAAACGGTATTCAAATACGGGGTGGTCGTGCCGTGGGGCATACGTACGCCTTTGTCGCGGCAGTATTTGACCAGGTTTTCCAAGAGGTATTGCGCGCGTTCGCCGCCTTCATATTCGAGGACGGAGCTTAACGCGTCCAACCACTCTTGGGTTTCGATAGGGTCAACATCGTGTAATTGGGTGGACATAGTATCTATCCTTTATGTTGAGTGTTTAATCGGCAGGGAGGGTGTAGCCAACCCCTTTATTTTCGTTTGTGAAAAATAATAAGCAAAAACGAAAATTTCTAAATCAAACCGAAACAAAATAATTTAAGTCCAATGTTTTCAAAAAATTATAAAAGTCTTGGAAACAAGGGAAAACTTGAAAAAATGTTCGGTCTGCTCCACACGAAATCCTATCAGCAATCGGGTCTGCTGGCAAATAACCATGCTTTTAAAAGCAGGTTTTGTTCCGAAGTGGGCGTTTGGTAAGGACAGGTCTTTTGATTGCGAAAACATCCTGTTTAATTTTGGTTATATTTTTTCGGAATTGTGGGATATCGAATCGTTATGTCTCTGCCGGCAATTTTCCTATTGTAGAAAATCTATACACAAGCTTTGTGGATAACCGTGTTGATAAGCCACGGCTTGTGTTAAAAAAGTCTTACGCAACAAATGTACGCTTATTTTGATTAAAAAATAGGCACATTTAAATCTATAAAAATCATGTAATTATGTTCAATATGATGTTTCTGGTTATGTTTTTGCCGTCTGGCATGGGATTTGTCCCGTGCTTGGGGCAGGGGGTGAATTTTGGAGGTTGGTGCAAAACCTGCTTTTTTCGCGTTACAATCTGCACCCGATTTACTTTTGAATCTGCCTGTTTGGAAAAATACTTTTATGAAAGCCAGCCAATTTTTCATTTCCACCCTGAAAGAAGCCCCTGCTGAAGCCGCGCTTGCCAGCCACAAGCTCATGATTCGCGCCGGTCTGATTAAAGCCAACGCATCCGGCCTTTATACTTGGATGCCGATGGGGCTGCGCGTGTTGCGCAAAGTCGAAAACGTCGTGCGCGAAGAAATGGCGCGCGCGGGCAGCGTGGAGTTGCTGATGCCGGTGGTGCAGCCTGCCGAGCTGTGGCAGGAATCTGGCCGCTGGGAATTTTACGGTAAAGAACTGTTGCGCCTGAAAGACCGCCATGACCGCGATTTCTGCATGGGCCCGACCTGCGAGGAAGTCATCGCCGACATCGTGCGCAAAGAAATCAACAGCTACAAACAACTGCCGAAAAACTTTTACCACATCCAAACCAAATTCCGCGACGAAGTGCGCCCGCGTTTCGGCGTGATGCGTGCGCGCGAGTTTGTGATGAAAGACGCTTATTCCTTCCACGCCGACTACGCCTCGCTTCAGACGGCCTATCAAGATATGTACGATGCTTACTGCCGCATCTTTACCCGTCTGGGTTTGGCGTTCCGCCCCGTTGCCGCAGACACCGGCAGCATCGGCGGTACGGGTTCGCACGAGTTTCAAGTGTTGGCGGAAAGCGGCGAAGATGTGATTGCATACAGCGACACTTCAGATTACGCCGCCAATATCGAATTGGCACCGACTTTGCCGCTCAAAGGCGGACGCGCCGCCGCTCGGGCGGATTTGGTCAAGGTGCATACGCCGAATGTTAAAACCATTGATTCATTGGTTGAATTTCTCAATATTCCGGTTGAACAAACCCTCAAATCCATCGTGGTCGAAGGCGAAAACGAAGGCGAACTCGTCTTATTGCTGTTGCGCGGCGATCATGCGTTCAACGACATCAAAGCCGAAAAACTGGCGGGCGTGAAATCGCCGCTGACGATGGCAAGCCCTGCCGCGATTGTCGAACAGTTCGGTGCGAACGGCGGCTCGCTCGGCCCGGTCGGCTTCACTGGCAAGGTCTATGCCGATTTTGCTACTGAAAAAGGAGCGGACTGGGTTATCGGCGCGAACGAAGACGACTACCACTATACCGGCTTCAACTTCGGGCGCGACGCTGCCGAGCCTGAATTTGTCGATTTGCGCAACGTCGTCGAAGGCGATGAAAGCCCCGACGGGCAAGGCCGTCTGAAACTCGCACGCGGCATCGAAGTCGGACACGTTTTCCAATTGCGCGACAAATATACCCGGGCCATGAACGTCAGCTTCCTCGACAACAACGGCAAATCGCAAATCATGGAAATGGGCTGCTACGGCATTGGTATCACCCGCGTTGTGGCTGCCGCCATCGAGCAAAACAACGACGAAAAAGGCATTGTTTGGACCAAAGCAATGGCGCCGTTTGAAGTTGTTATCGTACCGATGAACTACAAAAAATCAGACGCCGTGCGCGAAGCCGCCGACAAAATCTATGCCGAACTGCTGGCGGCAGGCGCAGACGTTCTTCTCGACGACCGCGACGAACGCGCAGGCGTGCTGTTGAACGACTCCGAGCTTCTCGGTATCCCGCACCGCATCGTCATCGGCGACCGCGCCTTGAAAGAAGGCAATGTCGAATACGCCGAACGCCGCGACAACGAAGCGCAGGCAGTTGCAATCGGAGAAATTGTTGCGCGTGTAACAGCTTCATTAAATGCGTAAGCTTGGTCGAATGCCGTCTGAAAATAATTTCAGACGGCATTTTTATTTAGGGGGAAAGTGAAGTGGCTTCAGTAAAAACAATCAATATGGACAAGGGTGCAAAAAAATACGGAAAAATCTACGAAATCTCACTCCCAAATGGGAAATTTACTTATATATGTAGGGTAAGGCAATACGAGTTTGGTATTTTTGATTATCTCTCGGAAAAGACAGCCAATACGGATGAGCTTCTTTCTGTTGGGTTTAAGACTTATAAATCCTGTATAGAAACAGCTATAAGAAAGAAGATTTGGAAACTAATAGGACAGGTTGATTTAGAGAAGGAAAATATAATATATCCAGATTTAGCGATTTTCTTGTCATACAATAAAGAACTTTTTATTAGACAATCAAGAGTGATGAGAAATGGAAATCCTTTGGTAGTGCCTCAAAAAGATTACATAGACTTACTAAAAAGGGGATATGTATTTGGTTTCTTTGATGATTACAAAATCTTTGAACTCTGGCTGTCTAGTAATATAGAGAATTATCCAGAAAATCAAGACATATTTCCTTTGCCATCTCAGTATTTATTTTGAGTGCGAGCTCGTGTTGCTGGTCGGTAAGGATTCAGACGGCATGGGCGAGGGTGAAGATATTTTGGGATGTGTCGCAGGATATGGTGTAGGGTTGGACCTTACGGTACGGGATATCCAATGCCGTCTGAAGGAAAAAGGGCTGCCTTGGTTGAAGGCAAAGGGATTCAGGCATTCTGCATGTGTTTCGGACTTCGTGGCGGCGAACAAGGTTTCCAGCCAATCCTTCCTTTTTTCATTGAGGCAGAACGGTATATTGAAACAGAGGGGCAACACGGAAATGATGATTTACCCGCTCAGGATGGTTTTATGCGAGCTGGTTCTGTCCTATGGCTTGAAAAAAGGTGATCTGGTATTTACCGGAACACCTTCGGGCGTGGGGAAAATCAGTGAGGGGGACAGATTGGAACTGGAATTGGACGGGCTTGTAGAAGCTTTTTTTACGGTAGCCCGAAAATAAGGCAGACTTATTCGTCCCGTCCGTTAAAAAATTCTTCCGAACTACCTTCGAAGAAACTTTGCAGGATTGCCTGTGCGGCTACTTGGTCGAGAACGGATTTCCTTTTTTTGCCAAAAACTTGTGCTTCTGAAAGCAGGCCTTCCGCATAGACGGACGACAGCCGTTCGTCAACCCAATAGACGGGAAGCCCGAATCTGCCGTGCAGCCTGCGTCCGAACTTGCGCGACAGGTGCGTCATTTCGTGTTCCGTGCCGTCGGTATGGACAGGCAGACCGACGACAAAATAACGCGGCTGCCATTCTTGAACCAGCTTGGCGATTGCCGCGAATTTTTCATCGTTGCTGCCGCCGGTAACGGTGGCCAGCGGATGGGACAGCCCCAATTCCGCATCGCCCTGCGCCACGCCGATGCGCGCTTCGCCGAAGTCGAATGCCAGTGCCGTTCCTTTTGGAATTTTATGCATGGCCGGCTCCCGAAAACAGGGCGAGCGGGTCGATGCCGAGTTTGGCGAATGCGGCGGCGTAACGGTGTTCGTAGGGGATGTCGAACAGGATATGTTCGTCGGCGGGAACGGTCAGCCATGCGTTGTCGGCAAGTTCGCGTTCGAGCTGCCCTTTGCCCCAGCTCGAATAGCCTATGCTGATCAAGGCTTTGTCAACCGCACCTTCGCGTGAAATATTTTCAAGCACATCGCGGGAAGAGGTCAGCGCGATATTGTCCGAAACGCCGATACTGCTTTGCCAGCTGCCGATAGGGGTATGCACGACATAACCTCGCTCGACTTGCACCGGGCCGCCCATCATCACGCTGTCGTGCTGCATTCGGAAAGGGATGTTTTTGCCGGTGGCGGAAAAAATCATGTCCATCGTAATCGGAGAGGGTTTGTTGATGGCGATGCCGAGTGTGCCGTCTTCATCGTGTTTGCAGATATAGACGACCGATTGTGCAAAAAACGCATCTTCCATATTGGGCATGGCGACGAGAAAGTGGTTGGACAGGTTCATATCAGCGTTTGTCGGGATTTTCTATCGGGTTGGAAATCATGCAGGCGCCAGCAAGCATTTTGCCGGAAGTGCCCGCTTGAGGCATATTGGTTTGCAGGTTGCTGCCGAAACAGGAAACCACACTTAAGGAATTTTTCGGCGAGCCTTGGACGATTTTATCGCTGTAAACCAAATAAGCGAAAGTTTTACGTTTCGGATCATAATAACGGATAATCTGCCGGCTCTTGAACGCGAAGCTCGTACCGTGCTTGAAAACTTCTTTCGGTTTGCGCACGGCGGTTTCGTCAAAAGAAATCGAAGATGCCGTCTGAACGCACGAAACCGATGCGTCGGACGCGTCTTCTTCCAAATTGACCGTTTCCTTCAAGCCGTCTTTTTTGCATATGAAATATAACAGGTAATGCGCTGAACGTCGGGATCGTCGAATCCTTTCACCTCGATACGGTCGTTTTTTCCCAGCATATTGAAAACGGTGCTTGCCCGTCCGATTTTATCGGTTTCGCCGCTGCCGCAGGCAGTCAGCAGGACGGCGGCAGACAGCAGTAGCAGTCTGTTCATCAAAATTTCCTTATCGGTTGAATCACCGTTTTCCGGAAGGCGGCAGGGCTTGCTTTGTTTGGATGGGCGCACGCTCCCGAATCGGGCAACATACGGTACGCGGCTTAATGTGCTACGCTGTGTGTCGGAACACAATATCCGTTGCAGCATTGAAAATATGCCGCACAATATAAGGCTGTTTGAGCCGATTGCAAGTGTCCGTGCAAAGAAGGTGCAAGATTGGGCAAACGGCATTTTCAGACGGCATAACTGACAGTATAATCCAAACGTCCGGCTGCTTTCGTGCAGCCTTCAGTATTATCCAACTTTTTCCGAAGGCCGAACCATGCGCTACAAACCCCTCCTGCTCGCCCTGATGCTCGTTTTTTCCACGCCCGCCGTTGCCGCCCACGACGCGGCACACAACCGTTCCGCCGAAGTGAAAAAACAGGCGAAGAACAAAAAAGAACAGCCCGAAGCGGCGGAAGGCAAAAAAGAAAAAGGCAAAAATTCCGCAGTGAAAGATAAAAAAACAGGCGGCAAAGAGGAGGAAAAAGAGGGCAAAGAGTCCAAAAAAAACGCCAAAAACCGCAAAGAAACAGAGAAGGAGGCAACATCCGGGCAGTCTGCGCGCAAAGGACGCGGAGAGGATAAGGAATCGAAGGCGGAACGCAAAAAGGCATATGGCAAGCCTGTGTCCGAATCCAAAGAAAAAAACGCAAAAACACAGCCTGAAAACAAACAAGGCAAAAAAGAGGCAAAAGGACAGGACAATCCGCGTAAGGGCGGCAAGGCGGACAAAGACACTGTTTCTGCAAATAAAAAAGACCGTACCGACAAGGACGGCAAAGCAGTGAAACAGGACAAAAAACACACCGAAGAGAAAAATGCCAAAACCGATTCGGACGAATTGAAAGCCGCCGTTTCCGCAGCAACCAACGATGTCGAAAACAAAAAAGCCCTGCTCAAACAGGGCGAGGGGCTGCTGGTCCGCGTCAGCACCTCGCTCGATCAGCTTCAGGAGGAACGCATCCGTCAGGAACGCATCCGCCGGGCGCGCGGCAGCCTGGCTTCCGTCAACCGCAAACAGCGCGAGGCTTGGGACAAGTTTCAAAACCTCAATGCCGATTTGAACCGTTTGAAAACGGAAGTTGCCGGAGCGAAAGCGCAGATTTCCCGCTTTGTGTCGGGCAGTTATAAGAACAGCCAACCCAATGCGGTCGCCTTGTTCCTGAAAAATGCCGAACCGGGTCAGAAAAACCGCTTTTTGCGCTATACGCGTTATGTGAACGCCTCCAATCGGGAAGTCGTCAAAGATTTGGAAAAACAGCAGAAGGCATTGGCGGCGCAAGAGCAGAAAATCAACAACGAGCTGGCGTATTTGAAAAAGATTCAGGCAAACGTGCAGTCCCTGCTGAAAAAACAGGGTGTAAGTGACGCGGCGGAACAGGCGGAGAGCCGCAGGCAAAATGCCAAAATCGCCAAAGATGCCCAAAAACTGCTGGAACAGAAAGAAAACGAACAGCAATTGAACCATCTTTTGAGCAGTTTGGAGAAGAAAAAAGCCGAACACCGCATTCAGGATGCGGGAGCAAAAAGAAAACTGGCGGAAGCCAGGCTGGCGGCTGCCGAAAAAGCCAGAAAAGAAAAAGAAGCGGCGCAGCAGCAGGCTGAGGCACGACGTGCGGCAATGTCCAACCTGACTGCCGAAGACAGGAACATCCAAGCCCCTCCGGTTATGGGTATCGGCAGTGCCGACAGTTTCAGCCGCATGCAGGGACGTTTGAAAAAACCGGTTGACGGCGTGCCGACCGGACTTTTCGGGCAGAGCCGGAGCGGCGGCGATGTTTGGAAAGGCGTGTTCTATTCCACTGCACCTGCAACGGTTGAAAGCATTGCGCCGGGAACGGTAAGCTATGCGGACGAGTTGGACGGCTACGGCAAAGTGGTTGTGGTCGATCACGGCGAGAACTACATCAGCATCTATGCCGGTTTGAGCGAAATTTCCGCCGGCAAGGGGCAGTCGGTTTCTGCGGGAAGCAAAATCGGCACGAGCGGGTCGCTGCCGGACGGGGAAGAGGGGCTTTACCTGCAAATACGTTATCAAGGTCAGGTGTTGAACCCTTCGAGCTGGATACGTTGATTGGGAAAATAAAAAGGCAGGTTTTGCGCGGATTGTCCGCTGCGGCGCATCCCGTTGCAAATCCTGCCGTTTTCAATACGTTTTCAATGGCTGTGTTTCCGTTTTCGGAAAATCAAGAGAGAAAGTTAAAGAAGAATGTCGAAACCTGTTTTCAAGAAAATCGCACTTTATACCTTGGGTGCAATCAGCGGCGTTGCCGTCAGTCTGGCGGTGCAGGGTTTTGCTGCCGAGAAGGACAGGCGGGATAACGAAGTCCTGCCGGTGCAATCCATCCGCACAATGGCGGAGGTTTACGGTCAAATCAAGGCAAACTATTATCAGGACAAACCCGATGCCGATTTGTTTGAAGGCGCGATGAAGGGTATGGTGGCCGGTTTGGATCCGCATTCCGAATATATGGATAAAAAAGGTTATGCGGAAATGAAGGAATCGACCAGCGGCGAATTTGGCGGCTTGGGGATGGAAATCGGGCAGGAAGACGGTTTTGTCAAAGTGGTTTCGCCGATTGAGGACACGCCTGCGGAACGGGCGGGAGTGAAAAGCGGCGATTTCATTGTGAAAATCGATAATGTTTCGACGCGGGGGATGACGGTCAGCGAAGCGGTGAAAAAAATGCGCGGCAAGCCGGGTTCGAAGATTACTTTGACGCTGTCGCGTAAAAATGCCGACAAGCCGATAGTCGTCAACCTGACGCGCGCCATTATTAAAGTGAAAAGCGTCCGCCATTATTTGCTCGAGCCGGATTACGGCTATATCCGCGTGTCGCAGTTCCAAGAGAAGACGGTCGAAAGCGTCAATACCGCCGCAAAAGAGCTGGTAAAGGAAAACAAAGGCAGACCGCTCAAGGGGCTGGTGTTGGATTTGCGCGACGACCCCGGCGGACTTTTGACCGGCGCGGTCGGCGTGTCGGCGGCGTTTCTGCCGTCTGAAGCGGTCGTCGTCAGCACCAAGGGACGCGACGGCAAAGACGGCATGGTACTGAAAGCCGTTCCCGAGGATTATGTGTACGGTATGGGCGGCGATCCGTTGGCGGGCATTCCTGCCGAGTTGAAAACCATACCGATGACGGTGTTGGTCAATTCGGGTTCGGCTTCCGCTTCGGAAATTGTCGCAGGTGCATTACAGGACCACAAACGCGCGGTTATCGTCGGTACGCAGAGTTTCGGCAAAGGTTCAGTTCAGACTTTGATTCCTTTGTCCAATGGCAGCGCGGTCAAGTTGACGACCGCTCTGTATTACACGCCGAACGACCGCTCCATTCAGGCGCAGGGGATTGTTCCCGATGTCGAGGTGAAGGATAAGGAACGCACTTTTGAAAGCCGCGAGGCGGATTTGGTCGGACACATCGGCAATCCCTTGGGCGGCGAGGATGTCAATAGTGAAACCCTTGCCGTGCCGCTTGAAGAAAATGCAGATAAGCCCGCTGCAAAAGAAAAAGGCAAAAAGAAAAAGGATGAGGATTTGTCTTCAAGGCGGATTCCGAACCCTGCCAAAGACGACCAGTTGCGTAAGGCTTTGGATTTGGTCAAGTCGCCCGAACAGTGGCAGAAGTCTTTGGGGCTGGCGGCGAAAAAGCCGGTTTCAAATAAGGATAAGAAAGATAAAAAAGATAAGAAGTAGGTTTTGACGATGCCGTCTGAAAGGGTTTCAGACGGCATATTATGTTTGAAAGGATAGGTTATGAGCGATTTTTTACCGGAACTTGAACCGTTTGCAGAGAAAATTGCAGCCACGGCAAAACCCGTCGTGCGTTTTTCTTTGAAGAAAGAGACAGTAGAACTGTGGGACAGCAAGGTCGGCGGCAGACCTTATCTGCCGGAGGGTATGGAATATCCCCAAAACGACCAAGGACAACCGCTTTCCCTGTTGGCGCAAATCAACTTTGCCCAAATGCCGCATCTGCCGGGCTATCCGACCGAAGGCATCGTCCAGTTCTTTGTCGACGGTTACGACGATTTGTCGGGCATGGATTTCGACGACTTGCGCGCCCAAAAGGGATTCCGTGTTTTGTACCATCGCGAAGTGCGGCAGGAAGGTTTGCGTTCGGATGTTCCGGCATATTCCGATTTCGGGGATTTCGGAGTCGGTCTGCCGTTTGGTGCAGAGGAAGAATTCCGCATGGTTTTTTCCGAACCGGAGACGCAATATCTGTCTTTCGACGATTACCGTTTCGATCGGACTTTTCCGGAAATGCGCAAGCTGATTCTCGAAAGGGTTACGGATACGGGTAACAACGATTGGCGGCTTTACGAGAACTATCGGGAAGCCTCCAATCAGGCGGGACACTGTATTGGCGGTTATCCCTGCTTTGCCCAATACGATCCGCGCGACGGCAGTTTGGAAGGCTATGAACTGCTGTTCCAATTGGAAAGCCAATATGATGAGAACGAAGGAATAGACATCATGTGGGGCGATATGGGCATCGGCAATTTCTTTATCGCACCCGAAGATTTGGAAAAATGCGATTTTTCCAAAACGGCATTCACTTGGGATTGCGGTTGAGTTCAGACGGCATACGGTCGGGAATGTCTTTTATTTCATGCCGTCTGAAAGACGTTTCCGACCCATCCCTACTACACGCTTTGTCCGCAAACGCATCACAGGCAAGATTATGGAAGTTATCCGATACCCCGATTCCCCCTTCAAACTCCACCAGCCATTCCCGCCCGCCGGCGACCAGCCCACCGCCATTGCCGGCCTGCTCGAAGGGCTTTCAGACGGCCTTGCCTACCAAACCCTGCTCGGCGTAACCGGTTCGGGCAAAACCTACACCATGGCGAACGTTATCGCCCAAAGCGGCCGACCCGCCATCATCATGGCGCACAACAAAACCCTTGCCGCCCAGCTCTACGCCGAAATGCGCGAGTTTTTCCCCGAAAACGCGGTGGAATATTTCGTGTCGTATTACGACTATTACCAGCCCGAAGCCTATGTGCCCAGCCGCGACTTGTTCATCGAAAAAGATAGCGCGATCAACGAACACATCGAGCAGATGCGCCTTTCCGCCACCAAAAACCTGATGACGCGCAACGACGTGATTATCGTCGCCACCGTGTCCGCCATTTACGGTATCGGCGACCCGACCGAGTATCAGCAAATGGTGTTGTCCGTCAAAGAAGGCGACACCATTGAGCAGCGCGACATCATCGCCACGCTCGTTTCCATGCAGTACGAGCGCGGCGATTTGGACTTTAAACGCGGCAGCTTCCGCGTGCGTGGCGACGTGATTGACGTGTACCCCGCCGAAAGCTCCGAAAACGCCTTGCGCATCAGCCTGTTCGACGACGAAATCGACCGCCTCGATATGTTCGACCCGCTTTCAGGCAGCCTTATCCAACGCGTCGGCCGCTACACCGTCTTCCCGTCCAGCCATTACGTTACCCCGCGCGACACCGTATTGCGCGCCTGCGAGTCCATTAAAGAAGAATTGCGCGAACGCATCGAATTTTTCGCCCGTGAACAACGCCCTGTCGAACAACAACGCATCGAGCAGCGCACCCGTTTCGACCTCGAAATGCTCTACGAAATGGGCTTCTGCAAAGGCATCGAAAACTACTCCCGCCACTTCTCCGGCAAAAAAGAAGGCGAACCGCCGCCCACGCTGATGGACTACTTGCCCGACAACGCCATCATGTTTATCGACGAAAGCCACGTTACCGTTACCCAAATCGGCGGCATGTACAAAGGCGACGCATCGCGCAAACAAAACCTCGTCGATTACGGCTTCCGCCTGCCTTCCGCCCGCGACAACCGACCGCTCAAATTCCACGAATTTGAAAAAGTCATGCCGCAAACCGTCTTCGTCTCCGCCACCCCCGCCAAATACGAAGAAGAACACGCCGGACAAGTCGTCGAACAAGTCGTCCGCCCCACAGGGTTGGTTGATCCCCAAATCATCATCCGCCCCGTCGCCACCCAAGTCGATGACTTAATGAGCGAAATCAATGACCGCATCCAAAAAGGCGAACGTGTGCTCGTTACCACCCTCACCAAACGCATGGCGGAGCAACTCACAGACTATTACAGCGAACTCGGCATCAAAGTGCGCTATCTGCACAGCGACATCGACACCGTAGAGCGCGTTGAAATCATTAGAGATTTACGGCTCGGACTGTTTGACGTACTCGTCGGCATCAACCTCTTGCGCGAAGGCTTGGACATCCCCGAAGTCTCCCTCGTCGCCATTCTCGACGCCGACAAAGAAGGCTTCCTGCGCTCACACCGCAGCCTGATTCAAACCATAGGCCGTGCCGCGCGCAACGTGAACGGCATCGCCATCCTGTACGCCGACAAAATCACCGACTCCATGAAAGCCGCCATCGACGAAACCGAACGCCGCCGTGAAAAACAGATAAAATTTAACGAAGAACACGGTATCGTACCGCAGCAGATTAAAAAACAGGTCAAAGACATCATCGACGGCGTGTACCATGAAGAAGACAGCGGTAAAGGCCGTCTGAAAGGCAAAAACAAAGTTAAAGTCGGCGAAATCCACAACGAAGAAGACGCGGTTAAAGAAATCGCCAAACTGGAAAAAGCCATGCAGCAGGCGGCTAGGGATTTGCAGTTTGAAGAAGCGGCGGTGTTGCGGGATAGGATACGGGGGATTAAAGAGAATTTATTGTTTGGGGCGGAATAAGATGAATAATAAATTACTACAAAATGCTATTAATTCCATTGAAATTGGTATTGAAGATTATAAACTAAGCCAACAAGATGAACGTAGGATTATTTCCTGTGTAAGAAATGTTTTTGCAGGAATTTTGCTGTTATTTAAGTATAAATTAGTTGAACTAAGTCCAGCTAATTCCGACGAGGTTTTGATTAAACAACAGATTTCATGGTTCATAGAAAATGGCAATATTATTGCAAAAGGTAAAGGCAATAAAACGGTTGATGTTCAGTCTATTAAAGATAGATTTAAATCATTAAATATTTCTATAGATTGGGAAAATCTAGACAAAATAAATTCTTATCGAAACAATATTGAACATTATTATAGTGAATCATCTATTAGTGCCGTACAAGAAATGATTGCAATGTCATTTCCTATTGTAAATAATTTTATTAGAAATAATTTAGACTATGATCCTGAAGAATTATTCAGTAAAGATACATGGGAAAGACTATTATCAATTAAAAGTGTATATGATAACGAAAAAAACTCATGCCTTGATGAATTGAGAAGGCTAAATTTCTATTATGAAGAAATTTATGAAACGATTTCAAATCATAAATGCTCTAAATGTGGTTATGGTTTAATTACAGTAGATCATGAAGATGATGGCAAAAGCTATGATGCTAGCTGTCAAATTTATAGGTGCAAATCATGTAATAAAACATGGGATTATGAAGATTTAGTTAGAGAATGTTTATATGAAAAGTATGAAGATGAATGGTGGGAGTGTCGGAGATATGGTGGAGAAGAGCCTGTTGTAACATGTCCTTTTTGTGAAGGACAATATGATTATATTGAAAATATTTGTTATTCATGCGGTAATAAGGCAGATGGAATCTGCCAAAATTGTGGTAGTAATATTCCCACTTCAGAACTAATGTTTTATCCACTTTGTGGATACTGTGATTATGTTTTTGAAAAATTGCGTGAGGAATAAAACAAGCAAGCCATAGCCTGTATTCCCACCAAATGCGTGTGTGGCTGCGCCATACCCCCTACCTGCGGGTAGCACAAACTTTAAAACCGACTTGTAGGGCGTGTGCGGTACGCATGCACGCGTTCTTTGCGTGAGGCAGCAAGCGTAGGTCGGATACTTGTATCCGACAAAATCTTTAATACTTCCGTAATTGCAATCCATTGCAGCAATGCCCAAAATGTCAGATTCGAGAGTCCGACCTACGGAAAATTAAAGATTTTATGCTGGCTACGGCTTACTTGTTGAATTTAGATTTCATACGAGCTATGGCTTGCTTCTTAATCGTCTCTGAAGAAATTTTGAGCCTACCTACGTAATTTATTTATTATCTAATATTTTTATAGGTATTAATGGATTATTTTCCTCCCATGGAACTTCATAATCTGAAAAAATAGATTCTAGCGCTAGAATGAACGAATGATTAAGCTCAAATGGCAAATCTTCGCATTCGAATAGTTCGGGAATATAAAATTTAACTAAATCCAAACCTTTTTTTGTTAATGTAATTTCCATAGAATACCATAATTCATTATTTTCCATACCAAAAGGATTTTGTTTTGCAAATTCTTGGCAAAACATGAATATCTCTTGTTTTTTATCAAATGTAAAAGGCCATAAAATAGCCAATTCACATACTAATAGCCGATATATAAATTCAACTGCAAATTGCCATTGCCATGTTTGCGGTTCGCACCCTAGTGGTGCAAAAGATATTGAAGTAAGATCATCAAAGGCCAAATATTCAAATCCGCATTGTATTTCTTCTGCTGTTTCTTTATTCATAGTAAAACCTTATTTAGCTGGGAATTTAAATTTTAAACTTGTAGGCTTTCCTTTTTTACCAATATTTAATCGGCGGCAATCTCAGGCTTTGGCAAAACGCTTTGGGGAACATACTATCCGCGATGAGGCCAATTTTGCCTGCCATTTTGATTATCTGTATTTCAATCCGGTCAGACATGGCTATGTAGGGCAAATTTCCGATTGGCGGTTTTCTACGTTTCACCGTTATGTCAAACAGGGTATTTATCCGCATAATTGGGGTGGCGGCAATGCGGACTTTTCTATTGAATACGATTAAAGTAATGTCGGATTCGAGAATCCGACCTACGGAAAACTAAAGATTTTATGCGGGCTACGGCTTGCTTGTTGTATTTAATCATATTTATTTGAATTGAATTCTTTTATTTTATTGTGAGATGAAAATAGTATTTTCGATGAGAAACCCATGACTAAAATAGTATAGTCTTTATCATTCTTTATGAAGTAACAATTACCATATCCTGCAATATTTTTATCCCAAAAATCACAATATGATTCAGTGGTAAAATCAGTTTTAGTTGATATAAAATCAAAATTATTTGGATAAGATCCATATTGCTGGTAATATTTATCTATATTTCCTACCAAGAAATCAATCCTTTTTTCTAACATTTTGAGATTAATTTGTAATAATAAAATGTATAAAACTATACTAGTTATTATTATTTTTAAATAAGTCATTTTATTTTCCAGTAAATAGAGGTTTAGTTGTTTTGTTAACTATGCCTGAATATACATCTAAGTCTTCTTTTGGTAACGATGAATAATTAGCAAGCGGTAGCCCACATCTCCGCCAAACGCGTGCCACTATCTGCGGGCGGCACAAACTTAAAACCGATGTGCAGGTTAAAACCTACAAGGATGCGTGCGGTACACACGCGTTTTGCCGTTCAAACTATTGTTTTAAACTTTGTATCGAAACATTACTTGCTGCTTTATCTTAAAAAATGCCGTCTGTAAGCAAACGTGCTTCAGACGGCATTTTCAAACGGCGGTTTGTTATCTGATCCGTTTGAATACCAAGTCCCAAACGCCGTGTCCGAGGCGTTTGCCGCGTGCTTCGAATTTGGTTTCGGGGCGGTAGTCCGGGGTGGGGGCGTAGTCTGCCGCCGTATTTTGCAGGCTGTCGAAGCTGCTGAGGACTTCAAGCATCTGCTGCGCATATTCTTCCCAGTCTGTCGCCAGGTGGATATAGCCGCCGGTTTTGAGTTTGGGCAGCAGTTTGGCGATGAAGGGGGCTTGTATCAGACGGCGTTTGTGGTGGCGTTTTTTGTGCCACGGGTCGGGGAAGAATATGTGGATGCCGTCGAGCGAGCCGTCTTGCAGCATATTTTCGACAACTTCTACGGCATCGTGCCGCATCACGCGGATGTTTTCCAAATGATTTTCGTCTATGAGTTTGAGCAGGTTGCCTACGCCGGGACCGTGTACGTCGATGGCGAGGAAGTCGGTTTCGGGCAGGCGGAGGGCGATTTCTGCGGTTGCCGTCCCCATACCGAAGCCTATTTCGAGGATTTTGGGTCGGTTGCTTCCGAAATTGGCATCAAGATCGGCCGGTGTTGCTTGGTAATCGATGCCGAAGCTGTCCCATAAGGTATCGATGGCGCGTTGCTGTGCGGCGGTCATATGGCTTTGGCGGAGGACGAAGCTGCGGATGCTGCGGGGATGTTCGGCTTGCCAGTTGTTTTGTGTTTGGTTTTCGGCGGTGTCTGTCATAATGCTTTCGTGCGCTTGTGCAATCAGGATGCCGTCTGAATGTGAAATGCCTGTTCGGACGGCGGGAAGGGAAAGGGGCGATTATACCTGTTTCGTTTCGGCAGGGTAGGTGTAACGCTGTTCAGACGGCATTTGCCATTGTTGCAGCAGTTCTTGCAGGACGCTTTTTTGCCCGTATCCGTTGTTTATGGCTTCTTGCAGGTAGCGGCAGGCTTTTTCTTTGTCCGGCCCGACACCGTGTCCGCTGTAATGGATGCAGGCGAGGTTGTAGAACGCCATACTGTCTTTTTGCGCGGCGGCTTGTTCAAACCATTTGCGGGCTTTGCCGTAGTCGGCGGCTATGCCCTGTCCGAAGTAGTACATACTGCCCAGATTGGTTTGGGCTTTGCTGTGTCCGAGTTCTGCGGCTTCTGTGTAGAGTTTGAGCGCGGCTGCGTATTCGGGCACGCATTGTAATCCGTAATGCAGGGCTTGGGCTTTTTGGTAAAGCTGTTCTGCCCTTTGGCGTTTGATGGCGGAATCTTTGATACCGCTATATTGCTCAGGATGGTTTAACGCGCTGTCGGACATGAGTTTCTGATGTGCGGTAAGGCTGCCAGCTTCGGCTGCCTGCCGGTAATAATGCAGGGCTTTTTCTTTATCGGAAGTCATGCCCAATCCGTAGCGGTAGATGTCGCCCAGTATCCGCAAACCTTCGGGATGGCGTTCGGCTGCGGCTGCTTCGGCATGATGCAGGGCATGTTTGTGGTTTCTTTCCAGATGCTTGCCTTGTAGGTAGATGTCGGCCAGTGCGGCATGGGCATCGGGGTCATTTTCCTGTGCCGCCTGTTGGAACCGGTAAACGGCTTCATCGGGAGCCGTAGGTAGGATGAGTTCGGCAAGCGGGGTGTAGGCGGGAATGTATCCTTGTTGCGCGGCGGCGCGCAAATGATTGACGGCCTGTGCCGTGTCGACTTTCGTCCCTTGCCCGAAACGATATTGCAGCCCGAGCTGCCAATGTGCCTCCGGCAAGCCTTGTGCCGCCGCTTTTCGGTAGAGCAGGTGCGCCGTTTCAAAATCCGGCGGTGTGCCGTACCGGCAGTATTGGGCAAGCAGGTATTGCCCGTGGGGGTTGTTGTTTTTTGCGCTTGTTTTTGCCCATTTCAGGGCTTCTTCAAAATGCAGGGACGCATACAGCAGGTACATCAGGCGGACTTGTGCTTCAGGCAGCCCTTCCTCTGCTAATGGCCTGTAAAGCGATATCAAGGTTTCCGGGCGCACGCCTTCCAATTCTTGGATATATGCTAGATTGTAACGCGCGTAGGGATGTCCCTGTTCGGCGGCGATGCGGAGCATTTCCATACCTTGTTCGCGGTCTTGGTAGGGGCTGTCCGCGTTCATCAGGTGTTTTGCCAACTCGAATGCGGCGGCGGGATGACCTGCCGAGGCCGCTTCTGTCAGCAGTCGGCGGACTTCGGTAAAGTTATATTGTTCTTGAGACAGGCGTTCCAAGGCCTGCCGATAGGGTAAGTCGGGATTGTTCATGTCAGATCGTTTTCCGTTTTGTCGAATCATCGTTATGTGTTATGAAGTTAGGTTTATATCGGCACGCCGGCCTGCTGTATCATATTTTTACAGGCGGTTTTTGCTTTGGCGGCATACTAATGCAGATGATTATAAATGGTTTCCGCCAATGCCTTGCTGATGCCTTCCACTTGTTCCAAGTCCTCGCGGCTGGCTGCAATCACGCCGCGCAGGCCGCTGAAGCGGGTGAGCAGGGCTTGGCGGCGTTTGCTGCCTACGCCGGGGATGTCGCTGAGGGACGAGGTAACGCGGGCTTTGTCGCGTTTTTTGCGGTGGCCGGTGATGGCGAAACGGTGTGATTCATCGCGCACGGTTTGCAGAAGGTGCAGGGCGGGGCTGTTGGGCGGCAGGCGGAAGGTTTCGCCGGTGAACGGGAGAATGAGTTCTTCCATGCCGGCTTTGCGCTCAGGGCCTTTGGCGATGCCGACCAAGGGAATGTGCAGCCCGAGTTCTTCCCATACGGACACGGCGATGCCGATTTGTCCTTTGCCGCCGTCAATCAATACGACATCCGGCCATTTTACGGTCTCGCCGTTGGCTTCGGCTTCCTGCATTTTGCCGTAACGGCGCGTCAACACTTCGCGCATGGCGGCGTAGTCGTCGCCGGGCTTGGCGGTCGTGATGTTGTAGCGGCGGTATTGCGAAGGCTGGATGTTTTGCTCATCGTACACAACGCAGGACGCAATAGTGGCTTCGCCTTGGGTGTGGCTGATATCGAAACATTCAAGGCGGTTGAGGCCGTCTGAATCCATGCCGAGGATTTTGGACAGTTCATCAATACGGTGTTGTTGGCTGCTTTGTTGCAGGCGGCGTTGGGCAATCGCCATTTGTGCGTTTTGCTCCGCCATTTTCAACCAGACTTTGCGTTCGCCTATGGTTTTGGTAACGAACTGCATTTGTTTGCCGTGTTCGCTCTCTAGGGCTTCTTTCAATGCGTCGGGCATGGGGAAGTTGCTGATGATGATGTCGGGTTTGCTTTTGCTCAGATAGTGTTGGGCGACGAAGGCTTCGGCATAGTCTTGCCCGTTTGGCTCGGGATCGTTTTTGGTGTCGGGGAAGAAACTTTTGTCTCCGACGTGCCGTCCGCCGCGTATGCTGACCCAGTGTACGCAGACGATGCCGTCTGAAACCGCCAGTGCGAGCAAATCGATATCGTTGGGATTGTTCGGATTTTTACTGTCGATAAACTGATTACTCTGCATAATGCCGAGTGCTTGGATTTGGTCGCGATAACGGGCGGCTTCTTCAAATTGCAGATTCGCGGCGGCGGTCTGCATTTTGTGTTGCAGGGTGCGGGTCAGTTCGTCGGTTTTGCCGTTGAGGAAAGTGGCGGCTTCACGCACGCTGTCTTGGTAGTCTTCTTCGCTGATGTGTCCGACGCAGGGCGCGGTGCAGCGTTTGATTTGGTACAGCAGGCAAGGGCGGTCGCGGTGTTCGAACACACTGTCTTCGCAGGTACGCAGCATAAAGACTTTTTGCAGGATTTGGATGCTGTCGCGCACAGCGTTGCTGTTGGGATAAGGGCCGAAGTATTGGTTGGGCTTTTTCAGCGTGCCGCGGTAATACGCCATTTGCGGATATTGATGGCCGCTGAGCATCAGATAAGGGTAGCTTTTGTCGTCGCGAAAAAGGATATTGTATTTCGGCGACAAGGCTTTGATGAAGTTGTTTTCGAGAATCAGGGCTTCGGCTTCGGAACGCGTGATGGTGGTTTCGATGTGGCGAATCTGTTTCACCATCAATGCGATGCGCGGCGAATGGTCGTTTTTTTGGAAATAGCCGGACACGCGCCGCTTGAGGTTGACCGCTTTGCCGACGTATAAGACCTTGCCGCCTTCGTCGAAAAAACGGTACACGCCCGGCAGCTTGGGCAGGTTTTTGAGGAAGAGCGGGATGTCGAATTGTTCCGGAGAACGGGTTTCTGTATTCATATCAATTATTTGAAAAACGGCTTCAGACGGCATATTACCATATCGCTGGAGGCAGCCTTATCCGTTCGGACAAGGCCGCAGGGCGGTTACATGCTGCTAATCGATTTTTACCCGTTTCAGGCGCAAGGCATTGCTCAACACGGAAACCGAGCTTGCCGCCATTGCCGCGCCTGCGATGACGGGATTTAAAAAGCCGAGTGCGGCAAGCGGGATGCCCAAAATATTGTAGAAGAAGGCGAAAAACAGGTTTTGCTTGATGTTTTTTAAAGTCGCCTGCGATACCGACAGCGCATCGGCGAGCTGGTTGACCGAATGTTGCATCAGCGTGGCGGACGCGGTGTGTTCGGCAACGTCCGCACCGCCTTTCATGGCGAAACTGACGTTGGCGGCGGCGAGCGCGGGCGCGTCGTTGATGCCGTCGCCGACCATCGCCACGGTTTTGCCGACGGCTTTGAGTTTCTGCACTTCGGCGGCTTTGTCGCGCGGACTCATATTACCGAAGGCGTGTGCGATACCCAGTTGTTTGGCAACATATTCGACCGTGCCTTGGTTGTCTCCACTCATGATGTAAACGTCGATGCCGTGTTTTTTCAGACGGCCTATGGCTTCGGCGGTATCGGCTTTCAACGCGTCGGCAAGTGCGAATGCGCCGATAGGTTTGTTGTCAACTGAGACTGCAACAATGCTTGCAATGTCCCAAACGCCGTCTGAAAACTTCGGCAAGGCCAGTTCGGCAAATTCGGCTTTGCCTGCTTTCACCAAGCCCACGCCTTCCACTTCGGCGGTAATGCCTGCGCCGACAATGGTTTGTGCGTTTTGTGCGATGGGGATTTCCAAACCGCGCGCTTGGGCGGCGGAAACGATGGCGCGGGCGAGCGGATGAGCGGCGTTTTGTTCGACGGCAGCGGCGATGCGGTACAAAGCGTCTTCGTCAAAGCCGCTGTCGGGAACACAATAAACGGCGGCAACCTGCGGTTTGCCTTCGGTCAGCGTGCCGGTTTTGTCCAACACAACGGCATCGACGTGGGCGGCTTCTTCCATCGCCGCCGCGTCTTTAAACCAAATGCCGTGTTTCACCGCTTTGCCCATGCCAACCATAATCGCGGCGGGCGTCGCCAAACCGAGTGCGCACGGGCAGGCAATCACCAAAACGGCGACGGCGTGCATCAATGCGAGCGTCCAATCGTCCTTAATCAGCCAAGTAGCGATAAAAGTCAAAAGCGCGATGCCCACAACGGCAGGCACGAACACTGCCGCCGCTTTATCGGCCACGCGCGCAATCGGTGCTTTACTGCCTTGCGCTTCAGAGAGTGCGTTCATCATGTCGCCGAGCAGGGTTTGGCTGCCGAGCTGCGTAGCGCGGTATACCACGCTGCCTTCGGTCATCAGCGCACCTGCCAACACTTTGCCGCCCACCTTTTTCTCTTCGGGATTGGATTCGCCGGTGAGGTGGCTCTCGTCCGCCCAACCGCTGCCGCTTTCAATGATTCCGTCGGCGGCAATACGTTCGCCATGGTTGGCGCGGATAAGGTCGCCGATTTGCACTTGGTCGATGGGCAGTTGTTCCCATTTGCCATCGCGTTGCACGTTGACTTGGGTCGGCGTGAGTTTGAGCAGCAGGCTCAAGCTGTTCAGGCTGGATTTTTTAGTGCGGTGTTCCAAAAACTTACCCAGCGACACAAAACCGATCACCATCACGCCTACTTCAAAATACACATGCGCCATGCCGTGTGCCGCATGCGGACTGAAAAACAGCATATAGACGGAATACAGGTAAATCGAGACCGTGCCGATGGTAACCAGCACGTCCATATTCGCCAGCCCGCCTTTAATGCTCGCCCACGCGCTTTTGTAAAACGGGATGGCCAGCCAAAGCTGTACCACGCTTGCCAATGCAAACTGCAACAAGGGCGACAACATCCAATCGTGCCGTGTCCAATTCAGCCCTTTTAGCATCATCCCTACCATACCGATAAGGAACGGAATATTGATTGCCAGCAAAAGCCACAGCCGCCAGCTTACATGCGTTGTTTCTTCGGGCTGTGGCAGCGCGTCTTCCGTCTTTTCTTTTGCGCCGTAACCGGTTTTCTCAATGATTTTGGCAATGTCGGCTGCGGAGATTTTGCTGTCGTCAAACGTAACCTGCGCTTCCTCGCTGGCGAAGTTCACCCCCGCCGATTCGACAAAATCTTTTTTGTTCAACACTTTTTCAATGCGCGAAGCACATGCCTGGCAGGTCATGCCTTCGATTTGGAAACGGATTTTTTGTTGCATAAGTTTGATTCCTGCTTTGATGTTCAGACGGCGGTCAAGGCTGCGGGATGCCGTCTGAACACCGATATGGTCAAAATTTCTCAAACGCGCCGATAATTCGAGTAGAATCCGAAAACTTGACACAGCAAAGGAAAAACAATGTCCCAACACCGCAAACTGATTATTTTGGGTTCCGGCCCCGCCGGATACACCGCCGCTGTCTATGCCGCGCGCGCCAATTTAAACCCCGTCATTATTACAGGTATCGCGCAAGGCGGGCAACTGATGACCACCACCGAAGTGGACAACTGGCCTGCCGATGCCGACGGCGTGCAAGGGCCGGAATTGATGGCGCGGTTTCTCGCCCACGCCGAACGTTTCGGAACAGAAATCATTTTTGACCAAATCAATGCTGTCGATCTGCAAAAACGCCCGTTCGCACTCAAAGGCGATATGGGCGAGTACACTTGCGATGCCTTGATTGTCGCCACCGGCGCGTCCGCCAAATACCTTGGTTTGCCGAGTGAGGAAGCGTTTGCAGGGAAAGGTGTTTCCGCCTGCGCCACCTGCGACGGTTTCTTCTACAAAAACCAAGATGTTGCCGTAGTCGGCGGCGGCAATACGGCAGTTGAGGAAGCACTCTACCTTGCCAATATCGCCAAAACCGTTACCCTGATCCACCGCCGCAGCGAGTTCCGCGCCGAAAAAATCATGATCGACAAACTGATGAAACGCGTAGAAGAGGGCAAAATCATCCTCAAGCTGGAAAGCAATCTGCAAGAAGTCTTGGGCGACGATCGGGGCGTAAATGGCGCATTATTAAAAAACAACGATGGTTCTGAGCAACAAATTGCCGTCAGCGGCATCTTTATCGCCATCGGGCACAAGCCGAATACCGATATTTTCAAAGGGCAGTTGGAAATGGACGAAGCCGGCTACCTGAAAACAAAAGGCGGTACGGCGGACAATGTCGGTGCAACCAATATCGAAGGCGTATGGGCGGCGGGCGACGTAAAAGACCATACCTACCGCCAAGCGATTACCAGCGCGGCTTCCGGCTGTCAGGCGGCTTTGGACGCGGAACGCTGGCTGGGCAGCCAAAACATTTGAATGCCGTCTGAAACCGAAATTTTCGGCGGAATGCAAGTTTTTCGTACCAAATCCTTGATTCTGTCGGCAAACCCCAATATAATGCCCATTCTTTGAACCTTGCCTTCTGCTTTCGCATGGCGGAAGGCTGTTTTTACCATCCATAAGGAGATAACATGCGTCATTACGAGATCGTGTTTATCGTTCATCCTGATCAAAGCGAGCAAGTGCCCGCTATGGTTGAACGTTACAAAACCATGATTACCGAGGCAAACGGTAAGATTCACCGTCTGGAAGATTGGGGTCGCCGCCAGCTGGCTTACCCGATTAACAAAATCCATAAAGCACATTATGTTTTGATGAACATCGAAACCACTCCCGAAGTGGTTGAAGAGTTGGAAACCGCGTTCCGTTTCAATGATGCGGTATTGCGTCATCTGACCATCAAAACCAAACACGCCGTTACCGAAGCATCCCCTATGTTGGGTGGTGAAAAGGCTAAGAACCTGCTGAGCGGTGCGTCTGAAGAAGCGGCTGCCCAATAATTGGGATTCAATAATCTTGTTTCGCTTGCCGCGTTAATTGAAAAGGTTTTCCCTATTCGATATACGCCTGCCGGAATCTCTGTCTTAGATATTATTTTAAAGCATGAATCATGGCAGAAAGAAAATGGGCAGCAATGTCTTGTCCAATTGGAAATTCCGGCACGGATTTTAGGCAGGCAGGCGGAAGAGTGGCAGTATCGGCAAGGTGTATATGTTCACGTCGAAGGTTTTTTAGCTCAAAAAAGCAGACGTTCCCAGATGCCGATGCTCAGAATACAAAATATTAAAGAATATAAAGGTTAAACGACAATGGCTCGTCAATCATTCAAACGTAGAAAATTCTGCCGTTTTACGGCTGAAAAAATCCAAGAAGTCGATTACAAACAAGTTGATTTGCTGAAAGACTTTATCTCTGAAAACGGTAAAATCATTCCTGCCCGCATCACAGGAACGAAGGCATTCTACCAACGCCAATTGGCTGTTGCCGTAAAACGCGCACGTTTCTTGGCACTCCTGCCTTATACCGACCAACACAAATAATTTTGGAGTTTAAATCATGCAAATTATTCTGTTAGAAAAAATCGGCGGTCTGGGCAACTTGGGCGACATCGTTACTGTAAAAAACGGTTATGCCCGCAACTTCTTGATTCCTGCTGGTAAGGCAAAACGTGCTACTGAAGCAAACATGAAAGAGTTTGAAGCACGCCGCGCAGAACTGGAAGCCAAACAGGCTGAAATTTTGGCAGATGCCCAAGCCCGTCAGGAAAAACTGGACGGCCAAACCATTACCGTTGCCCAAAAAGCCGGTGTGGACGGTCGTCTGTTCGGTTCCGTTACCAATGCTGACATTGCGGCTGCAATTGTTGCGACCGGCATCGAAGCCGTGAAAGCAAATGTACGTTTGCCGAACGGTCCTCTGAAAGCCGTTGGCGAGTACGAAGTGGAAGTGGCTTTGCACACTGATGCCGTTGCTAAAATTACCGTTGCCGTCGTTGCTGCAGCCGAGTAATTGAAATTATCAGATGCCGTCTGAAATCCTGCCGATTATCGGAATGTGGTTTCAGACGGCATTTGTTTTGTTTTCCGTATGTTCTGCAAAAATCGGGACGGTTGTTTTTATTTGCCTGAGGTCTTTGCGGAAATAGTTTGTTAACGAAATTTGACGCATAAAATGCGCTAAAAAATATTCAATTGACAAAAACTTTTCTGATTTTGAGAAATCTATGAAAATCAGGGAATTATTTATTTTGAAAATGGTATCGGGCATAAAGTTTGGCTGTATTTCAATATGCTGCTGATAAGCATACTTCGTTCCGGAATATTCAATAGGATAACTTCCTGACTGATCGAAAAACCATGGTTTTTTTCCCTTGCAAACAGTTGAAATCAACGGATTGTCAAAATACATCCTAAAAATTTAATAACTTATATGATTGTAAAGGTTGCGGCTTGTATGCCGGTCATTATGGCGGAAATACCGTTTGGGAGACAGCCGCATCGCGTGGAGTCGGTACGGCAGACGATGTGCCGATGCCTTCGGGCGTTAAGGCGGGGTAATCGGCAGTTTGGAAAAAGGCAATGGAATCTGTGGGTAGAAGAAGTTAAGGGGAAAAGTCGGGCGTACGGTCAGGTTGTCTGTCCTCTTGTCGGAACAGGAGGCAGGGCAGCTTTATTCTGATTAATTGCTTGTGTAAACGGTAAAAAGGTTTTTTCGTGTGTTTTAAAGCAGGTTGTACAGCATTTTTCCGGCAATCAAAAGCAACATAATGCCGAAGGATTTTTTGAGTTTGGCAGAAGAAAGTTTGTGGGCGGTTTTGATACCGAGCGGGGCAAAGGCAATGGTTGCCGCGCTGAGGACGGCAACGGCGGGCAGGTAAAGGAAGCCCAGCGACCCTTCGGGCAATCCTGCAATATTCAGGCCGTTGACCAGATACGATATTGCGCCGGAGAGTGCAATCGGCCAGGCAAGGCCGGATGATGTGCCGATGGCTTTATGGGCGGGGAAGCCGCAGTGGATTAAGAAGGGGACGGAAAGTGAACCGCCGCCTATGCCGACCCAACTCGACATTGCGCCGAACAGTGTGGAAACCGCAGTCAGCCCGGGCAGCGGGCGGGATGCCGTCTGAGGGCCGGTATGTAGTGTTTTGAATGCGACGGCGGTTAAAAACAGGATGAAGAAAATTTGAAGCCCGAACGCGGGGATATATTTTGCGGAGAGTGCGCCCGCGAATACGCCGAATATCATACCCGGCATCATCGCAAATACGGTTTTCCAGTCGACCGCCTGTTTTTTGTGCTGCCCCAACATACTGGAAAAGGCGGTGAAGACCATGACGGCGAAGGATGTGCCGACGGCGAGGTGTTGCGCGTAAGGATGTTGTGCCAAACCCTGCAAATCAAGCACCCATAAAACGACAGGGACAATCAGCGTGCCGCCGCCTACACCGAACAGGCCGGCGATAAAACCTGCCGCACTGCCTACGGCAAGCAGGATTAAGATAATGTCCCAATGCCACATTTAATCCGCCTTTCTGCGTTTTTTCCAAAATCGGCGTGCCGCCATAATGTAGCCGGACAGGCTGTATCCGAGAAAGAACAGGAAGAGGACGAGCGACGGTTCCCAAGTAACCAGAAGCAGCAGTAAGACGGCAAGCAGCATTCCGACAAAGGGGACTTGTCTGCGGATGTTGATTTCTTTAAAACTCCAAAAAGGGATTTGGACAATCATCGACAGGCCGGCAAACAGTGTGATACCCAATGCCCACCAGTGGACGGCGGGGAATTTTTCGACGCTGTGGTTGACCCAAATCAGCCCGACAATCAGCGCGGCGGCAGTCGGACTGGGCACGCCGATAAACCAGCGTTTGTCCACTTTGCCGATAAGCGTGTTGAACAGCGCGAGGCGCAGGGCGGCGCAGGCGCAGTAGATGAAGGCGACGGAATAACCGATTTTGCCGAACTGCCAAAGCTGCCATTTGTAGGCAATCAGCGCGGGGGCAACGCCGAAGCTGACCATGTCGGCAAGGCTGTCGAGCTGCTCCCCGAACGCGCTTTGGCTGTTGGTCAGCCGCGCCACGCGCCCGTCCATGCCGTCCAGCAGCATGGAGATGAATACCGCGATGGCGGCGGTTTCATAACGTCCGTGCATGGATTGGGTGATTGCGTAAAACGCGGAAAACAGCGCGGCGATGGTAAAGGAGTTAGGTAGCAGGTAAATACTGTTTTGACGCAGAGAGCGTTGCGGGGTGTTTGGCGGGATTTCCATAGTTGAAGTGTCTCACGGACGTGGAGAATTGATGTTCGGATTATAACGCAAACGCTTATCGAACAATACGCCCTGCCGATTTAAGCCTCTGATAAGATGTTTGCATGAAAGGCGGAAACAGAAGCCACGGGCGGATTTGCCATTGCTATCGGTAATGTCAGCAAGTCCAACTCGATTAGAAGTACGGTATTGGATCCGAACTCAACCATTGACGATAAATCTGACAGCAGCCTTTTGTTGGGTAATAGTGCGACCATTACAAAAAGTGCAAATTCGGTTGCATTCGGTCTGCTCTTTAAAATCGAAAATTCACAAAATGCCGTTGCGTTTGGTCGAAGCACAAATGCAACAAATGCCAATAGAGGGGTGCAATCGGTTCAACGTCGACGGTTTTATCTGAAAACGGCGTTGCAGCAGGTGCGTTCTCCGAAGTAAAAAACTCGGAAAGTGCCATCGTATTGGGTAAAAGTGCCAATGCAAAAAGATGCTGACAATGTGATGGCATTGGGTACTGATGCCACTGTTTCGGCTGAAAACGCCGTAGCGGTCGGTAACGGTGCCAATACCGGTGGCAAAAATACCGTTGCTGTCGGTGCAAGCTCAAGAGCAACCAAAGAAAGCGGTGGCATTGCCATCGGTTTATCCGCCCGTACAAAGGCGATTTTGCTAACGCAATCGGTTACAAATCACGTGCAGGAGGCGAACACGCAAGTGCTTTCGGCACAGGCAGCACCGCTACCGCAGAAGGCGGCTCAGCGTTGGGTTCACATTCCAAAACCTCGGTTGCCGGTAATGTTTGGGGATACGATCTGCTGAAAAGTGCGGCTCAAACCCAAGATGATTTGATCGGCGGCAATAACGTTACTGCTGATGATGCTGCCGTTCAAGAATTGGCAACGTTGAAAGCCGGCAGCAGCGAAGTGGCAACGGAAAACAACTTTAAAACCGTCTTCAACAAGTTTTATGAGTTTAAAGACGGCTTGAAAACCGAATCCGATACAACGGATACCGACAAAACCATCGTTATCCTCGGTAAAGACGACCTGAAAAATAATCCTGATTTTAAAGGGGATAAGGGCGATAAATGCGACGAGGGTGCAGACGGCAAGTCGGCGTTTGAAATTTGGAGAGAACTGTAGGGAAATACCGGCAAAACCGAAGCCGATTTTGCTGCTGCATTGAAGGGTGAAAAAAGGTGATAAGGGCGATAAAGGTGAATCCGGTCAGGACGGTTCACCCGGAAAATCGGTTAAGGTGGCTTCAGACGGCAGAGGCAACATCCGTGTCGAAGAGAAGGCAGACCATATCGAAATTTCGCTGAATCCGAAACTTGGCAATCTTGAGACAGGTTGTGTGTTTCGGGGGCGGCCAAAGCGGTTTCCTTATCTGCATGAATGGCGATGTCCCAAACGTTCATTTCCGTAAAGGTTTTGGCTGTTCCTTTTTCTTCCTCGTATTTTCCGGCGATCAGCCGCAAACTTCCTGCACCTTCGGGAATCGCAGCAACGGGAATGGCGGCTTTGGCAAGGTGTAGGTAGCGGGGCGGAGTGTTCTTGTATCGGTGGGCAGATTGACCCCAAGCTGTACCATTTCAAAAAGCCCGCCTGTTTTGTTGAAGCGTTCGGAATGGAATTCTTCATGGATGATGCCGGAATCGGCAGTCATCCATTGCACACCGCCTCAGCCGCTTGAGTCGCGGTGTGCGGCTTCGCCGCGATAGGCGATGGTTACGGTTTTAAAATCTTTGTGGGGGGGGGAGACACCTCGGGGGGCGGTTCGGATTGGGTGCAAGTTCATAAGGTACGACATAGTCGAGCATTAAAAACGGATTCGTTCCCCTGTCGTCGCCCATGTGGGAAAACAGAGACCGGACAGGGAAGCCGTCGCCTACCCGGTGTTGCCTGTCGTTACGGTAGGTTTGTCTGACATTTTTCATGATGTATTCCTTTTTTAGTGTTATGCCTCTTGAACGCTTTTTCAGACGGCATTTGAAGTGTTATTATGGGGTATACATGGGGCGTGCGGTATGCGGATGCCTGCCGTAAACGGCAATCCGTTTCGGAAGGCTAAACCGGCAAAGCAGGGATGTATTCTGTCTTTTTGTTTATAATGCGACAGAATTTGGACGAACCGTCGGGAATTTATCATGATGAAAAAGATACTGGCAGTATCGGCACTATGCCTGATGACTGCGGCGGCACGGGCTGCCGATACTTACGGCTATCTCGCCGTTTGGCAGAATCCGCAGAATGCGGACGATGTTTTGCAGGTTAAAACCACAAAAGAAGATTCGACGAAAAGCGAAGCGTTTGCCGAGTTGGAAGCCTTTTGCAAAGGTCAGGACACGCTTGCGGGCATTGCTGAAGACGAGCCGACCGGATGCCGGTCGGTCGTGTCGCTGAACAATACCTGTGTCGCGCTGGCATACCCGAAAGCCTTGGGCGCGCTGCGTGTCGACAACGCCGTCGTGATTACTTCTCCGCGTTTTACGAGCGTTCATCAGGTCGCACTCAACCAGTGCATCAAAAAATACGGCGCACAGGGACAATGCGGCTTGGAAACAGTGTATTGCACGTCTTCTTCTTATTACGGCGGGGCTGTGCGCTCCTTAATTCAAAATCTCAAATAAAACGGAAAATGCCGTCTGAAGGATGTTCAGACGGCATTTCCATATCGACGGTCAGGATTCTTTCGGATCGGGCAGCAGGCTGTTCAACACAATGGCAAGTACGGCGCACAAGCCCACGCCGGCAAAGCTGAAACTGCCCAATTTGAGCGTCATGCCGCCGATGCCCGTAGTCAGTACCGAGCTGACGATGACCAGGTTTTTCGGCAGCATCAAATCGACTTTGGCATCAATCAGGGTTTTGATGCCCAAAGAAGCAATCGTGCCGAACAGCAGCAGCATAATGCCGCCCATCACGGGCATCGGAATGGAAGCCAAAAACGCATTGAATTTGCCGAAAAACGCCATGCAGACGGCAAAAACCGCCGCCCAAGTCATGATGACGGGGTTACTGTTTTTGGTAATCATCACCGCACCCGTTACTTCGCCGTAGGTCGTAACCGGTGGGCCGCCGATCAGACCGGCAATGCACACGCCCAAGCCGTCGCCTGCAAGGGTTTTGTCCAAGCCCGGGTCTTTCGTATAGTCTTTCCCCGTTACATTGCCGATTGCCATGATGCCGCCGATGTGTTCGATGGCGGGGGCGACGGCAACGGGCAGCATAAACAGTGCTGCCTGCCAGTTGATCTGAGGCGTTTCAAAATGGGGAACGGCGAACCAGGGCGCGTGTGCAATGCTTGCCGTGTCCACCAGTCCCATCAGCAGTGCCAAAACATAACCCGAAGCGACACCGATCAAGATGGGAATCAGCTTCATCATCCTGCTGCCGAAAACCGATACGATGGCGGTAACGGCAAAGGTAAAGCCGGAAAGAATCAGTGAATCGGTATAGTCGATGACCTGTTTGCCGTCCGCCTGACCCATTGCCATGCTGCTTGCCGCCACGGCAACAGACAGACCGATGACCATGATGACGGGGCCGATGACGACCGGAGGCAGCAGTTTGTGTACCGCCGCCAGTCCGCGCCAACGGATCAGCGCGGCAAACACAAAATACATAAAGCCGGCGGCAAACAGTCCGAACATGGTGGAAGGCAGCCCCCATTCGCCGACGGAGTAGATAATCGGTGCGATAAAGGCAAACGAAGAACCGAGAAAAATCGGCACTTTGCGTTTGGTTGTGATTTGGAATAGCAGCGTTCCCAAGCCTGCGCCCAAAAGCGCAAGAGCCGGATTCAGACCGGTCAGCAGGGGAACCAGCACCATTGCGCCGAATGCCACAAATAAAATCTGCGCACCGGAAACGGCAAGTTTCAGTTGGTTCATACCATCTTCTTTCAGTCGGTTCAAACGGCACGGATTATACTGGTTTGCCGAGGGTCTGCGTAAAAATACATACGTCGGGCAAAGATATGCCGTCTGAAAGGCAACGTCTGTCTGTTGCAGGATGAAAGCAAGGATGAAAGCAGGAGAAATGGAGTATAATCCGACACTTTCCATATTCAATCCGCAAGCCGTCCGGCTTCCTTATTTCAGACGGCATTTTCCGGTAATACGGCATGACAGAAAAATCCCATAAAAAAACAGCAAAAGGCAGGGCGGGAAGCCCGTCCCCAACGTCCGCACGCAACAAGAAAGCCGACAACGGCGCACGGGGCAATAAAGTTTCCGAGCGGCTCAAGGCGGTCAAAGAGTTGCAGAAAACCGAAACCAAAAAGGCGCGTCCCGAACATGTCGTCAACCTTATCGGCGACGCACTGTGGCTGATGGGTTTGGCGGCAACCTTGTATTTGGCGATTTCCCTGATTAGTTTCGATATGGGCGATCCGTCTTGGTCGCACAGTTCGCCGGTTGTGGAAGATGTCGCCAATTGGGGCGGACTGTTCGGCGCATATGTTGCCGATGTCGGCTATTATCTTTTCGGCTGGTCATTCTGGTGGTGGATAGCGGCTGCCTGCGTCGTGCTGTATAAAAATTTCCGTCTGCACGCAAAACGGACGGAAAACGAGGCATACAACCACAAAATCGCTGCCGCCGCGCTGTTTGTCCTGACGGTCTTCAGCCCCGTCTTGGAGTATTTTGTGCTGGGCGGAAAATATGCCGACTCCCTGCCTGTCGGAGCAGGCGGTATGGTCGGCATACGCGTCGGCGCAGTGTTTGCGTGGCTGTTGGGGAGATCGGGCAGCCTGCTGATTATCCTGGTTGTTCTGCTGTTGTCGTTGTCCCTGCTGGTGCAGATTTCATGGCTGGAATTTTTGAACGGTGCGGGCAGGGCGGTTCAAAACCGCCTGAGTGCCTTATCCGGCAAGGTCATGGCTTTAGGAAAACGCCGGACGAATACCAAAACAGACGGTGTCGATACCCAAAATACACGGCGTATGGTGAAAGAAGCCAAGAATATTACGGCCAAACCTGTTATTCCCCTCGAAGGCAGCAGCAGCAACCGAAAATCTGTTTCCGTTTCCGTTGCGCCGCCGCCTAAAATCCAACCTTCGCTGTTTGAAGACAATGAAGTACAGCAGAACGGCGAATACCACAAGCCTACATTGAACCTATTGCGGATTCCCGACAGCGAGCCGGTCAGCATCAATCCCGCCGAATTGGAAAATACAGCTGAACTGATCGAATCCAAACTGGCAGAATTCGGCATCGGCGTAGAAGTCGTATCCGCCACATCCGGCCCCGTCATCACGCGCTACGAAATCGAACCTGCGCAAGGCATAAAAGGCAGCCAAATTGTTGCCTTGTCGAAAGATTTGGCACGCTCTATGTCGTTGCAATCCGTGCGTATCGTCGAAACCATCGCCGGGAAAAACACGATGGGCATCGAGTTGCCCAACGACAAACGCCAAGACGTGATGTTGAGTGAAATCTTGTCATCGCCCGTGTTTGCCGAAGCCAAATCTAAGCTGACCGTCGCATTGGGCAAAGACATTGCCGGTACCCCCGTTGTCGGCGACTTGGCGAAAATGCCGCACCTTTTGGTCGCCGGCATGACCGGTTCGGGTAAATCTGTCGGCGTGAACGGCATGATTATGTCTATGCTTTTCAAAGCTACACCCGAAGAAGTCCGCTTCATTATGATAGACCCGAAAATGCTCGAGTTGAGTATTTACGACGGCATTCCGCACCTGCTCTGTCCCGTCGTTACCGATATGCGCGAAGCGGGGCAGGCGTTGAACTGGTGCGTCGCCGAAATGGAAAAACGCTACCGCCTGCTCTCGCACGCCGGTGTACGCAATTTAGACGGTTTCAACAAGAAAATCGAAGATGCCAAAGCCGCAGGCAAACCCCTGCTCAATCCGTTCAGCCTGACCCCCGACAGCCCCGAGCCTTTGGAAAAACTGCCGATGATCGTGGTTGTTATCGACGAACTTGCCGACCTGATGATGACGGAACGCAAAGCTGTCGAGCAGCAAATCGCCCGTCTCGCCCAAAAAGCGCGCGCCGCCGGTATCCATATGATTGTCGCCACCCAACGTCCCAGCGTCGATGTCGTTACCGGCTTGATTAAGGCGAACATTCCGACGCGTATGGCGTTTACCGTACAAAGCAAAATCGACAGCCGCACCATTCTTGACCAGATGGGTGCGGACGAGCTGTTGAAATACGGCGACTCACTGTTCCTACAACCGGGCAGTGCCGAGCCTACCCGACTGCAAGGCGCGTTTGTTTCAGATGACGAAGTTCATCAAGTCGTCAACTATGTCAAGTCGCAAGCCCACGCCGACTATATCGAAGGCTTGCTCAGCGGGGAAGCCGCACTGGAAACCACCAATATCGTCAATCCGAATGCGGGAAGCGACGAATTGTTCGACCAAGCCGTTGCCTACATTTTGGAAAGCAAAAAAACTTCCATCTCTTCCCTGCAACGTCAGTTGCGCATCGGCTATAACCGCGCAGCAAACCTGATGGAAGCACTCGAAAATGCAGGTGTCGTTTCCCCTGCCGATATGAATGGCAGCCGTAAGATTTTGGCGCACAAGGACCATTTATAGCCCGTATCGCAAAATGCCGTCTGAACGGCGGAATTGGCGTTTCAGACGGCATATTATGTTTCAGGCGGAACATTGTGATATACTTGCCAGCTAAAATTTCCCCTTTGCGGCAATGCGGTTCAAATATCCGTACCGTTGCGCTGTTTGCTTCCCCATGCAGGGAAGAAGGTTTACCATTTTATCAACACAACAAATTTAAGGGCTTATGATGAGCGTAACTGTTGAAACTTTAGAAAATCTGGAACGCAAAGTAGTGTTGTCTCTGCCTTGGTCGGAAATCAACGCAGAAACCGATAAAAAACTGAAACAAACCCAACGCCGTGCCAAAATCGACGGTTTCCGTCCGGGCAAAGCACCTTTAAAAATGATTGCCCAAATGTACGGTGCAAGCGCGCAAAACGACGTGATCAACGAGCTGGTGCAACGCCGCTTCTACGATGTTGCCGTCGCCCAAGAGTTGAAAGTGGCAGGCTATCCACGTTTTGAAGGCGTTGAAGAACAAGACGATAAAGAGTCTTTCAAAGTTGCCGCCATTTTTGAAGTGTTCCCCGAAGTCGTTATCGGTGATTTGTCTGCACAAGAAGTCGAAAAAGTAACCGCTTCCGTCGGCGATGCCGAAGTGGACCAAACCGTAGAAATCCTGCGAAAACAACGCACCCGCTTCAACCATGTCGAACGCGAAGCCCGAAACGGCGACCGCGTCATCATCGACTTTGAAGGCAAAATCGACGGCGAACCTTTTGCCGGCGGCGCATCCAAAAACTACGCCTTCGTATTGGGCGCAGGTCAAATGCTGCCTGAATTTGAAGCCGGCGTAGTCGGCATGAAGGCGGGCGAAAGCAAAGACGTTACCGTCAATTTCCCTGAAGACTACCACGGTAAAGATGTTGCCGGTAAATCCGCTGTCTTCACCATCACATTGAACAACGTGTCTGAAGCTATTTTGCCTGAAGTTGATTCCGATTTTGCTAAAGCATTGGGTATTGCTGACGGCGACGTGGCCAAAATGCGCGAAGAAGTGAAGAAAAATGTCAGCCGCGAAGTGAAACGCCGCGTAAACGAACAAACCAAAGAATCTGTAATGAACGCGCTGCTCAAAGCCGTAGAGCTGAAAGTGCCTGTTGCTTTGGTCAATGAAGAAGCCGCCCATTTGGCAAACGAAATGAAACAAAACTTCGTCAACCAAGGCATGCCCGATGCCACGAACTTGGATTTGCCTTTGGATATGTTCAAAGAACAAGCCGAACGCCGCGTGTCTTTGGGTCTGATTTTAGCCAAACTGGTTGACGAAAACAAACTGGAACCGACTGAAGAGCAAATCAAAGCCGTTGTCGCCAACTTCGCAGAAAGCTACGAAGATTCTCAAGAAGTAATCGACTGGTACTACGCAGAGCCTTCCCGCCTGCAAGGCCCGACTTCTTTGGCAGTAGAAAGCAACGTCGTTGATTTCGTTTTGGGCAAAGCCAAAGTAAATGAAAAAGCTTTGTCTTTTGACGAAGTGATGGGCGCGCAAGCCTGATTATCCTGAAAATGCCGTCTGAAGGCAGTTTTTGAAAGCACCGAAGCCGCTTTTAAAGCCCGCTTTGGTGCTTTTCCATCATGAAAGGAGACGAAATGTCTTTTGATAACTATCTTGTCCCTACCGTTATCGAGCAGAGCGGTCGCGGTGAGCGTGCATTCGATATCTATTCCCGGCTTTTGAAAGAGCGCATCGTATTCTTGGTCGGACCGGTAACCGACGAGTCCGCCAATCTGGTGGTTGCCCAACTGTTGTTTTTGGAAAGTGAGAATCCGGATAAGGATATTTTCTTCTATATTAACTCGCCGGGCGGTTCGGTAACGGCCGGTATGTCGATTTACGACACCATGAATTTCATCAAGCCCGATGTATCGACTTTGTGCTTGGGGCAGGCGGCAAGTATGGGCGCGTTCTTATTGTCGGCAGGCGAGAAAGGCAAACGTTTTGCCCTACCCAACAGCCGGATTATGATTCACCAGCCTTTAATCAGCGGCGGTCTGGGCGGTCAGGCATCCGACATTGAAATTCACGCACGCGAACTTTTAAAAATCAAAGAAAAACTCAACCGCCTGATGGCGAAACATTGCGACCGCGATTTGGCAGATTTGGAACGCGACACCGACCGTGATAATTTCATGTCTGCCGAAGAAGCCAAAGAATATGGTTTGATTGACCAGATTTTGGAAAACCGCGCTTCTTTGCGGCTTTAATAAAAGAAACCTGAGAGAAACCGATGCCGTCTGAAACGTTCAGACGGCATTTGTTTCAAGCTGCGTTTGATATGGTATCGATACCGTCATCCACGGGACGGAAGAAGGATTTGGAGTTTTTTAAAGGATCCCCGTTCCCGCCTGTGATGGACGGATGCCGTCTGAAAGCCGAATGGGGCAGCAGTTTTTGCAAGGGCGCGACACCCGCATCCGCCTGAATCTGCCGGTACGGTTATTGAGAAAAGACAAGGGCAGGAAGCGGTATCCCGCCTTCCTTATTTATACCTGCAATTCATCTCCGTATTTGCCGATTGTATTTTCATATTGCGCCTCCATTCCTTATCGGTTTAAAAAATGCCTTTTCCAATGGGATGGGTTTTATATCAATGAAAATAAACGGTTTTTATTTAAAAATAGCCAAGGTAGGCTGGCGGTTGGATTTTATAGGGAGTGTATCGGGATAACCTTCCCTTGATGGCGTTTGAGTCCGTTCTCCCCATAATTGGTTTTGACATACTCTTCAACAATAGCCAGAAATTCCGTTGCAATGTTGTCGCCTTTCAGTGTTATTTTGCGCTCCCCATCTACATAAACCGGCGCGACGGGTGTTTCCCCCGTACCGGGCAGGCTGATGCCGATGTCGGCCAATTTGCTTTCTCCGGGGCCGTTGACGACACAGCCCATCACGGCAACGTTCAGGGATTCAACCCCAGGATAAAGGGTACGCCATATAGACATTTTTTGGCGCAGGTAATTTTGAACATCTTGTGCCAGCTCTTGAAAAACGGTACTGGTGGTGCGACCGCAGCCGGGACAGGCAGTAACCATCGGCGTAAACGAGCGCAAACCCATAGTCTGTAAAATCTCTTGCCCGACGACGACCTCCTGAGTACGCGGGCTGCCCGGCTCCGGAGTGAGTGAAATGCGGATGGTGTCGCCGATTCCTTCTTGAAGCAAGACGGATAATGCCGCTGTTGATGCGACAATACCTTTGCTGCCCATACCGGCTTCGGTCAAACCCAAATGCAGCGGATAGGCGCAACGGCTGCCCAGTTCGCGGTAAACCTGAATCAGGTCTTGAACCGCGCTGACTTTGCACGACAGGATAATTTTGTCTTCGGGCAGTCCCAATAGAACGGCTTTTTCGGCAGATTCCAAAGCGGAGACAATCAGTGCTTCCTTCATCACTTCTTCGGGCGGTTTCGGCGCGGAAGAAGCGAGGTTGGCATCCATCATGCGTTTGGCGAGGCTCTGATCCAAAGAACCCCAGTTTACGCCGATGCGGACGGCTTTATCGTTTTCGGCAGCAGTCCGAATCATAAAGGCAAATTTTTCATCGCCTTTTGCACCTTTGCCGACATTGCCGGGATTGATGCGGTATTTGGACAGGGCTTTTGCACACTCGGGAAATTCCGCCAACAGGCGTTCGCCGTTGAAATGGAAATCGCCAATCAGTGGTGTGGTATAGCCCATATCGTCCAAGCGGCGGCGGATTTCGGCAACTTTGGACGCGGCTTCGGGGCTGTTGACGGTAATCCGCACCATTTCTGAGCCGGCATCACTCAATTCCTTAATCTGCAATGCGGTGGCTTTTGCATCGGCAGTGTCGGTGTTGGTCATAGATTGGATAACGACGGGTGCTTCTGAACCGACGGTAATATGATCGATGCGGACTTGATGCGTCTTGCGGCGTTGGAGTGTGTTCATATGGTTTGAATCTGTTTATTGACCGGTGAGGACGGTTTGCAATTCTTCCGAGTAGGGGAAATTTGCCTGCAATTGTGCTTCATATTCGTATGCCGCCTGCGCGTTGCCGAGGGCTTTGGCAATTTTCCAGCCAAGCAGCAAATCATCGGCCTGAAGGACTTCTACCCTGCTTTGGTATTTTTTAAAGTAGTAATCGGCATCGCCCAACTGCCCGGCCAGCATTTTGGTGCGCGCCAGTTCTTTAAATGCGGGGGGGAACTGCGGCTGCGAGGCGAGCGAGCGTTCCAAATAGGCTTCCGCCAATCCGAATTGCCCCTGTTTGGCACTGCATATGCCTTTATTCAGGTTGGCAATATAAGGGGTCGGGTAGGTGGGGTCGGCCAAGGCTTTGTCGAAATATGCCATAGATTCGGCAGGGCGGTTGAGCCTGCCGCACAGGAACCAGCCGTAGTTGTTGTTGATTTCGGCGCTGTCGGGTTTGATGGAGAGGGCTTGCCGGAAACTTTCCTGCGCCTTGTCGTTAACTTTCAGGTATTGATAGATTTCGGCACGAACCAGCCAAGCAAGCTCGTTTTTAGGGTCAGATTTCAAGGCATCTTCAATACTTGCCGTCGCCTGACGGTAGTCCTGACCGCGCATATATTCCATTGCCAACTGGGTTTTGATATTGGAAACCTGATTGGCTTTTTCTGCCCGCGAGGGGCGGTAGGAAGTGCTGCACGCGCCCAAGGCAAGGACAAGCAATAAAGAGATTCGTTTGGATAGCTTAAAAGGCATAATTACCCCTGTTGTCCGATTAAAATCTGCTGCCATTTTTGTTGGCGGCGTGTTTTATCCCGAACCTGACCTGCCAGCTGTCCGCAGGCGGCATCGATGTCGTCGCCGCGCGTTTTTCGTACGGTAACGACAAATCCTGCCTGCTGCAAAATATCGCGGAACACACGGATGTTCTCATTGCTGGAGCGTTCGTATCCGGAGTTTGGGAAGGGATTGAACGGAATCAGATTGAACTTGCAGGGAACATCTTTGACCAGTTCGATCAGTTCGCGCGCATGTTGCGCCTTATCGTTTATTCCGTCCAACATGACGTATTCGAAAGTGATGAAATCCCTGGGTGCTTTGACCAGATAGCGTTGGCAGGCCGCCATCAGTTCTTTCAAGGGATATTTTTTGTTCAGCGGTACGATTTGGTTGCGGACTTCGTCATTGGAAGCATGGAGGGAAACCGCCAAAGCCACCGGCATGACATCGCGCAACCTGTCCATTTGGGGAACCATACCCGAAGTGGAAACCGTTACGCGGCGGCGGCTCAAACCGTATCCGTGGTCGTCCAGCATGATGCTCAAGGCGGTAACGACATTGTCGAAGTTCGCCATCGGTTCGCCCATACCCATCATCACTACATTGGAAATTACGCGTTCGTTTTTCGGTGTAACGCCCATTGCTTTGTTTGCCCACCACAATTGCCCGATAATTTCGGCAGCGGTCAAATTGCGGTTGAAGCCCTGCCGGCCGGTCGAGCAAAATGTACATTCCAAAGCGCAGCCGACTTGCGAGGAAATGCAGAGCGTGCCGCGATCCGATTCGGGGATGAAGACGGTTTCCACGCCGTTGCCTGTCCCAACATCCAAAAGCCATTTTCGAGTGCCGTCTGAAGATTCTTGAGACATCATCAGCTTGGGAATTTCGATGCTTGCCTGTTCGTTCAGTTTATGGCGCAGGGATTTTGCCAAATCGGTCATTTCGTCAAAATTTTGCGCGCCGGATTGGTGCATCCAACGCATAACCTGTTTGGCACGGAAAGGTTTTTCGCCCATATCGGCAAAATGTCGGGTCAGCCCTTGGAGGTCGTAGTTGAGCAGATTGGTTTTCATGTGTTTGTGTTTTTCTTAAATTAAGGCTTCAAATAAAAAATTGCAGGGCAGGCAAGTTTGATTTGAAGCCTTTTGCAACAGGGTTTTCAGACGGCATGGATATATTTTATGCCGTCTGAAGAGGAGTTGTGCGGTGTATTGTATCAACGGGGGCAGATTTCGGTTTGGCTGAAAAAGTAGGCAATTTCCAAAGCAGCATTTTCCACGCTGTCGGAACCGTGTACGGCATTGATACTGACCGATGTGGCAAAGTCCGCGCGTATCGTGCCTTCGGCGGCTTCGGCGGGATTGGTCGCCCCCATCAGTTCGCGGTTTTTCAGGACGGCGTTTTCGCCTTCCAGTACTTGAATCATAACCGGGCCGCCGGTCATAAACTCAACCAATCCGGCATAGAAGGGGCGGTCTTTGTGAACGGCATAAAATTCTTGGGCTTCTTTGAGGGTAAGCTGCTTCATTTTGGCGGCAACGATTTTTAGACCGTTCTCCTCAAAGCGGCTGTATATTTTGCCGATAACGTTTTTGCCGACGGCATCGGGTTTGATGATGGAGATGGTACGTTCAATCGCCATGCTATATCCTTATTTTTACTTAAGAAGAATCAAATCGGTATTCTATCAAAAAAATAACTTATCCGCCTGAAGCCTTGGGAGATAGGGTCAGGTGCGGCTGTTCCAAATAAACTTCGGATTGCATTTCGACCATCCGGCTGGCGGTGCGGGTAAATTCTTCGGCAAAATCGCCTTCTGTATAGATATGGTTGACATCTACCGCGCCGGTGGCACACAGTTTGACCCGGAAATCGTAGAGTACGTCAATCAGCCAAGTCAGCCGCCGCGCCTCCGCCTTTTCTTGCGGTGAGAGTTGTTCCAAACCTGAAATAAAAACCATTTCATAATGTTCGGCCAAATACAGATAGTCGGACTGTGAGCGGGGGCCGAAGCACAGTGCGCGGAAATCAAACCATATGGCACGGCCGGACTCGGCTTTGTGGGGAATTTCCCGGCCGTGGATGGTGCTGATGCCGGGGTTCAAATCGGTAATGCCTGTCATTTCTTTGAACAGTTTTGCCAGTTTTGCCTCATTTTCTTCATTGGCAGGCGTAAAGAAAATCTCGGCGGGGCGGAGGGTACGCAGCCGGTAGTCTTCCCCGCCGTCAACGTTTAAGACGGTCAGGCTGGATTCGATGAGCGCGATTGTGGGAAGAAAACTGCTCCGGTTTTGTCCTTGGGGGTAGAGTTCGGAAGGCGCGTAGTTTGAAGTCGCCACCAAAACAACGCCCTCGTTAAGCAGGTTTTCCAGCAGACGGCCTAAAATCATTGCATCCGCAATATCGCTGACATGAAATTCGTCAAAACACAATACGCGGGTTTCTTTGGCAATCTCGGCAGCAACGGATTTCAACGGGTTGCTTTCGCTTTTCAGGGCTTTCAGCCGCCGGTGGATTTCTGCCATAAAGGCATGAAAGTGGACGCGGCGTTTGCGGCGGTAAGGAAGGCAGCCGAAAAAAGCGTCCATCAGAAAACTTTTGCCGCGTCCGACCCCGCCATAGAAATAAAGCCCTTTGGGGACTTGCGGGGAACGCAAACTCCTGCCTAAAAAACGGTTTCTTTTGCGTTTGAACATCATCAATTCAGTCCAAAGCCGATCGAGGTGTTCGATGGCGGCTGCCTGCGCGTCGTCGCGGATGAAGTTGGGCAGTTGTGAGGCAGCCTGATACCAAGTCAGTGGGCTGTGGTTTTCAAACGGCGGGGCTTTAAAAAGTTGGTCTCTATTACTCATATTTAACCTTGTTATACTTCTTGCGGCAAAGAAAGAAAATGCTTACCGCTGGTATTATAAATGATTTCCTTCAAACTTGGCGTTTTCCGTGGAAAAGAATAATGACACGCAAAAGGGAGGTATAAGCAAAGGCGGCGTTTCAATATGGTGCAAAATGCTTTTTATTTCAGGCTACGTTTTAATATTGAAGGAGGACAGATGAAACAGATGGTGAATCGCGAAGCTGTTACGCCCCGTCAGCTTAGAGGAGGCGAAAACACAACAGGAACAGGCTGCTTATGCAAATTCGGCAACGAATAATACGAAGCCTGGAAGTGAAGTAGGAAATACGGGTGATTTTAATGTTTGACCAATCAGGTTTTAAGCTCAAAAATCATACTAATCAAATCAAGGGCAGGGTTTGGTAATCCGTAGGGCCGACTCCTTCGGGTTCAGACGGCATACGTTTATGCCGGCACTTCCTATTCCTCGTGCCGGCTATCCCAAACTGCTTTGAAAACTGAACGCTCTTCGGTTTACTTCAAAAATGCGGCGTGATAAGCAATATGTTCGCCAATAAAACTGGCGATGAAGTAATAGCTATGATCGTGGCCTTTGTGGAAGCGCATATCGACCGGCTGATTTGCCGCACGGCAGGTTTCGATAAAATCTTCGGTACGCAATTGTGTCGGCAAAAACTCATCTTCTAAGCCCTGATCAATGCGCATACTTTGTACTTTATAGCCTTGTTGAATGAGCGAGTTAGCATCATATTGCTGCCATTTTTCACGATCTTTTCCCAAATAGGCAGAAAAGGCTTTTTCTCCCCAATGTACGAGGCTTGGCGACAAAATAGGCGAAAAAGCAGAAACACTTTGATAACGTTCTCGGTTTCGCAGTGCCAATACCAATGCGCCGTGTCCGCCCATTGAGTGTCCCATAATGGAACATTTGCTGTTGGTAGGAAAATGTTCCTCAATCAGACGGGGCAACTCGTTCAAAATGTAATCATACATTTGATAATTCGCCGCCCAAGGCTGCTCGGTCGCATTCAAATAAAAGCCCGCACCTTGCCCTAAATCGTAAGCAGCATCATTCGGCACTTGCTCTCCGCGAGGGCTGGTATCAGGAGCAACCACAATCACTTGATGTTCTGCCGCATAACGCTGAAAGCCTGATTTGGTAATGAAATTTTGTTCCGTACACGTTAAGCCGGAAAGCCAATAAATCACACCAAGCGGTCGATTTTCCTGATTATCCGGCAAATAGACGGCAAATTTCATTTCGCATTGAAGAGTTTGGGCATGGTGTGCCCAAACTTGTTGCGAACCGTCAAAAATTTGATGTTGTTCAATCAGTTTCATCGCGTACCTTAGTAATGAATAACAGCGCGGATCGATTTACCTTCGTGCATTAACTCAAAGGCTTCATTGATTTCATCGAGTGTCATTGTGTGGGTTACAAACGGTTCTAACTCGATGTCGCCTTTCATTGAATCTTCCACCATTTTCGGAAGTTCGGAGCGGCCTTTCACACCGCCAAATGCCGTGCCTTTCCAAACACGGCCGGTTACCAACTGGAACGGACGCGTTGAAATTTCTTGTCCTGCACCCGCTACGCCGATGATAATGGATTGTCCCCAGCCACGGTGTGCGCTTTCTAATGCCTGACGCATTACATTTACGTTGCCGATACATTCAAAGGTGTGGTCTATGCCCCATTTGTTGATGTCTAACAACACATCTTTGATCGGTTTATCGTAATCGTTCGGGTTTAAACAATCCGTTGCACCAAACTGTTTTGCCAACTCGAATTTTGAAGGATTGGTATCAATGGCGATAATGCGGCCGGCTTTGGCTTGGCGCGCACCTTGCACCACCGCCAAACCAATCGCGCCCAAGCCAAACACGGCCACAGAGTCGCCTTCTTGCACTTTTGCCGTGTTATGTACCGCACCAATACCCGTAGTAACGCCGCAGCCGAGCAAACATACATGTTCGTGGTTGGCTTCCGGGTTGATTTTCGCCAGTGAAACTTCTGCAACAACTGAATATTCACTGAAAGTCGAACAGCCCATATAGTGATAGATCGGCTGACCCTGATAAGAAAAACGCGTCGTGCCGTCCGGCATTAAGCCTTTACCTTGCGTATCACGCACTGAGACGCACAAGTTGGTTTTACCTGAACGACAAAACTCACATTCGCCACATTCAGCGGTGTAAAGCGGAATGACGTGATCTCCCAGTTTTACGCTTGACACACCCTCGCCCACAGCAACGACCACACCCGCACCTTCGTGTCCAAGCACCACAGGGAACACACCTTCAGGATCGCTTCCTGATAACGTAAACGCATCAGTATGGCACACGCCAGTGTGGGTATTGCGGATTAACACCTCGCCTTTGCGCGGCATTTCTACGTCGATTTCCACAATTTGTAAGGGTTGATTTGGAGCGAATGCCACCGCCGCACGAGATTTGATGGTTGAATCGGTTTGTTTCATTTTCATTGCCTTTCCTCTTAATTCATTGACAAAACAGCCTTGCCTGAGCAACATAGCAACAGTTTACACTTTAGAGTTCACTCTAAGGCAAGTGTTTTTTACCGTTTTTTGTTTAGAGGGAGGGAAAATGACTTATACCACTGCCAAAGCTGCCGAAAAAATAGGCATCTCCGCCTACACCCTACGTTTTTACGACAAAGAAGGCTTGTTGTCTAATATCGGACGTGATGAATATGGTAACCGCTGTTTTACCGATAACGATTTGCAATAGTTGGGCTTATTGCAATGCTTGAAAAATACGGGAATGAGTTTAAAAGACATCAAACGCTTTGCGGAATGTACCGTCATTGGCGACAATACCATTGAAGAACGCCTTTCTTTGTTTGAAAATCAAATAGAAAATGTGAAGTGTCAAATTGCCGAATTAAAACGCTATTTAGATTTGCTTGAATACAAATTAGCGTTTTACCAAAAAGCGAAAGCATTAGGTTCGGTAAAAGCCGTAAATTTGCCGCAAATTCCTGAAACGGCTTAGTTTTAGTGCAATAAGCAGGATTTTTGTCCTGTTCGTAATAGAAATCAACAATTTGTTGTTTAAAAAGCGGATTGTAAGCAATGATAAAAAAATCCACGCTCTAATCCGTTGCTTGCTTGGCTCAAGGTATTGAAGCAGCGGATGAAGTTAAACCACAGAAAAAAACGCCGCTTGGAAGCGGCGTTTTGATGCTAAGGTTTAATTGGCATTTTCTTTTAAAGCCAAGTCGACCCGTTCGCGCAATTCTTTACCGGGCTTGAAGTGGGGTACATGTTTTTCAGGTACTTCCACACGCTCGCCGGTTTTGGGATTGCGACCGATGCGGGCAGGACGATGGTTCAAATCGAAGCTGCCGAAACCGCGAATTTCGATGCGTTGACCTCGGGCAAGCGATCGGGTCATGGTGTCAACCAGGACTTTTACGCTGTACTCTACGTCTTTTGCCTGAAGATGCGTGCCGTTTTTGGCGGCAAATACTTCTGCCAGGCGAACCATTAACTCAGACTTTGTCATGTCTGCAACCTTATTCTTGCTCGCCGGAGAGTTTGGCTTTCAGCAGGTCACCCAAGCTGGTGGTGCCGGCATTCGCATTGGCGGCGGCATTGACGGAGTTCAGTGCTTCGTGGCTTTCTTTGGCATCTTTGGCTTTAACGGAAAGTTTGATGCTGCGGTTTTTGCGGTCAACGGTAACGATGACGGCTTCAACTTCGTCGCCTTCTTTCAGTTTGGTGGTCAAGTCTTCAACGCGGTCGGCTGCAAATTCGGAAGCAGGCAGGTAGCCTTCTACTTCGTCAGACAGGGCGATAACAGCACCTTTGGCGTCAACAGATTTCACAGAACCTTTAACCAAAGAACCTTTGTCGTTCACGCTGATGAAGTTACCGAAAGGATCGCCTTCCAGTTGTTTGATACCCAAGGAGATGCGTTCTTTTTCCACATCGATTGCCAATACGACGGCTTCGACTTCTTCTCCTTTTTTGTATTTGCGTACGGCTTCTTCGCCGGATTCGGTCCAGGACAGGTCGGACAGGTGAACCAAACCGTCGATGCCGCCGGGCAGGCCGACGAATACGCCGAAATCGGTAATGGATTTAACCGCACCGGAGATTTTGTCGCCTTTGTTGTGGTTGGCGGCAAATTCTTCCCAAGGATTGGCTTGGCATTGTTTCATACCCAAAGAGATACGGCGGCGGCCTTCGTCGATTTCCAAAATCATGACTTCGACTTCGTCACCCAGTTGTACGACTTTGCTCGGGTGTACGTTTTTGTTGGTCCAGTCCATTTCGGAGACGTGTACCAAACCTTCGATGCCTTGTTCGATTTCGACGAATGCGCCGTAGTCGGTCAGGTTGGATACTTTGCCGAACAGGCGGGTGCCTTGCGGATAACGGCGGGTCAGACCGCTCCAAGGATCTTCGCCCAGTTGTTTCATACCCAAGGAAACGCGTTGTTTTTCTTGGTCGAATTTCAATACTTTGGCTTCAACTTCCTGACCGACTTCCAAGACTTCGCTCGGGTGTTTCACACGGCGCCATGCCAAATCGGTGATGTGCAGCAGGCCGTCGATACCGCCCAGGTCAACGAATGCGCCGTAGTCGGTGATGTTTTTGACGATGCCTTTGATGACGGAGCCTTCTTGCAGGTTTTCCAGCAGGGCTTTGCGTTCTTCACCCAAAGTGGCTTCCAGAACGGCGCGGCGGGAAACAACGACGTTGTTGCGTTTTTTGTCCAGTTTGATCACTTTGAATTCGATCTCTTTGCCTTCAAAGTGGGAAGTGTCTTTTACAGGACGTACGTCAACCAAAGAACCCGGCAGGAATGCGCGGATACTGTTGATCATAACGGTCAGACCGCCTTTGACTTTGCCGTTGATGATGCCGGACAGGATGTCGCCGTTTTCCATGGCTTCTTCCAGGGCAATCCAATCGGCTGCGCGTTTGGCTTTTTCGCGGGACAGTTTGGTTTCGCCGAAGCCGTTTTCGACGGATTCGATGGTAACGGTAACGAAGTCGCCGACTTTAACTTCAATTTCGCCTTGAGCGTTTTTGAATTCAGCTACATCGATCAGGGATTCTGATTTCAGACCTGCGTTTACGGTAACGAAGTTTTGGTCGATTGCCACTACTTCAGCGGTAATCACCTCACCCGGGTTCATTTCTTGCAGGGTAAAGCTTTCTTCCAACAGTTGGGCAAAATTTTCCATAGACATATATAACTCTTTTCGGTACACCGCCAAGGGGTGCGGGGTGGGTTGGTGGATGTCTGCCATCCTTGGCAGGGCAGACGGGCAAATAAAGGTTTCAGACGGCATCCGTGTGTTTTTATGCCGTCTGAAACGTAATGTGGGCAATTATACCTGAAAATTTAAACTTTACGATACCAATCAAGCACTTTTTTTACAGTTTCTTCTATAGTCAGGCGGCTCGTATCCAAAAGCAGGGCATCGGGCTGTTGTTTCAGGGGGGCAACCTTGCGGTTTCGGTCTGCCTCGTCTCTGGCTTCGATGTCGGACAGGATGCGCTCGAATGCCAAACCTTCGCAGGGGATGCCGATTTGTTTGGCGCGGCGTTCGGCTCTGATTTTGGATTCTGCTGTCAGGAAGATTTTGAGTTCGGCTTCGGGGAATACGACTGATCCGATGTCCCGTCCGTCGGCGACCAGTCCTTTTTTGGTCAGAAAATCGCGTTGTCGTTGCAGCAGGGCGGTACGGACTTTAGGCAATTGCGCAACGGCGGATGCCCCCATGCCTATGGCTTCTGTCCGTATGCCGTCTGAAACGTCTTCTCCGCCGAGCAGGGTGCGGTTGCCTGAAAATACGGCGGGCAGTTTTTTTGCCAGTTCGGAAACATTTTCTTCATCGTGCCATTCCACGCCTTGTTTTTGCGCATATAGGGCGGTCAGGCGGTAGAGCGCGCCGGTGTCGAGATAATCGTATCCCAATGCGGCGGCGACGCGGGCGGCGACCGTGCCTTTGCCCGATGCGCCGGGGCCGTCGATGGCGATGACTTTTTGTCTGTTCATAAGGGGGATTCCTGATGGTTTGGGGTATGGGTTTTGCCGTCTGAAAGGTGTGTTTCCCGTTGGGGCAGATTCTACCTGTTTTAAAGGACGATTGTCTAAGCAGACGGAACGCCGCCTGCCCGGAAGCGTTCGACAGAAGCCGGCAAGCCGGTTCGGATTCCGGCGTTGCGGGTATTGTGGCGGGTATCAATGCAATGCCGTCTGAAAGAGGTGTGACCTTCAGACGGCATCGATTGCTGCGGATTAAAACAGGTTGCTGACGAAAATCAGCAAAATCACCAGCGGCACAAGGTATTTCACATAGGCAAACCAAATATTGACCGTCTTATGGTTGCCTTTATAAAGCAATTCTTCCTTCGCTTCGTCCTTCATCACGAAACCGACAAACAGTGCAGAGCCGAGTGCGGTCAGCATAAACAAGATGTTGCCGCTGATGTAGTCGAAGGCATCGAAAATATTTTTGCCGAACACGGAAACGTCTTTCCACGGACCATAGCTCAGAATGGACGGAATATTGCCGAAGATGAAGATGGCGGACAATACAATCGTGATTGCGGCGGTACGGCGGATTTTGGTTTTTTCCTGAATGGTCGTAATCAACACTTCATAAATCGTCAGCGAAGTCGTCAGCGCGGCAATCAGAAGCAGCGAGAAGAAAATCACGGCGAACACAGGTCCTGCCCACATATGCGAAAACACAATCGGCAGGCTTTGGAATACCAAAGTCGGGCCGGAATCGGGGGCAACGCCGAAGCTGAAGAGCGACGGGAAAATCATAAAGCCCGCCAGTACGGCGATGATGGTATTGGTAATTGCCGTGATAACTGCCGTCTGAACCAGATTTTCGTTTTTATCCAAATAGCTGGACAAAGTAATCATCACGCCGAAACCCAAGCTTAAGGCGAAAAATACCTGCCCCAAAACGAAGACGAACAGTTCGGCGGTAATCTTGCTGAAATCAGGCTTCAGATAGAAAGTAATCCCTTCCATTGCACCAGGCAGGGTAACGTTGCGTACGACCATCGCGATTAGGAATAAAAACAGCAGCGGCATCAGGTATTTCGCCGCTTTTTCAATGCCGCCGATAACGCCTTTGACCAAAATCCATTGGTTCACGGCGACAAAAAGCAGCGTATAAAACGCAATTTCCCAAGGGCTGTTTTCGATGTGTTCGGTAAAAAAGCCTTTTGTAACCACACCGTCGACGGGGCTGGAAATATTCAGATTTCCACTAATAATATTAACGATATAGCTGATGACCCAGCCTCCGAGCACCATGTAATAAGCCATGATGCCGAATGCGCCGAGCAGCCCCATCCAGCCGACCAGTTTCCAAATTTTGGCAACGGGTTTGCCGTTCATCGAGCCGCCGAACGCATCCAGCGCGTTCACGCCTTTGCGCCGTCCGATGACGTTTTCCACCAAAATCATAGGGATGCCGATAACCAGCATCGCGATACAGAATAAAAACACATACGCGCCGCCGCCGTTTTCACCGACCAAATACGGGAAACGCCACGTCGCGCCGAAACCGACAGTCGCGCCGGCAACGGTAAGGATATAAGTCAAACGGCTGGACCAGGTTTGACGGTTGGTATTTGAAGGGGAAGACATATTGAAACCGTGCCCGATTGAGATAAAGCGGAAATTTTACACGTGATTCTTAACAGAAATTGACTGAATGTTTTTCAACTGTCTAGTGATTTTTCCTGAAAAAGGCATATATTTCAGTGAGTATTTCTGATAAGTATAAACCGATAAGGAAGAATCGGAGTTTATGAACAGATTAATTTGTTCTTCTTCTACATCGGTGTGCGCAAGTGAAATTTCGTTAATCATATTAACGATAGTATTTTAATGGTGATGGAAGAGAGAGTTTGAAATAAAAAAAACCATCTATACCGGGAAGTATAGATGGTCAAACACATTACGGGGAAAACGTCTTACTCATAAGCCTGCTTGCACAGGCATTGCTCAGACAGGAGAATTATATCGCAAACCGTCTGTTTTTTGAGTTAATTTCGGTTAAATGATTCATTTTAAAGGTATGTATTTGAATATAAGGAAATAATGGATTTGTTTCAGAATTTGGGGCATCCGATAAATTTCCATTCCCCTGGTTTGAGGTTTCCTGTTTCCAAATGTGCGAATTGCCGGCGGTGAAGGTGCTGCACGCGGTTGCCGGCGGCAGCAACCATGCGTTTGACTTGGTGGTATTTCCCTTCGGTAATGGTCAGTAGCAAGGTGGTCGGGGTTTCCAAAACGGCATCGGCGGCACAAACGGTTTCGTTTTCGTCGTGGAGCAGCACGCCGTTTTTCAAGGTTTCGCAGAGTGTTTCGCCTGTAGGGTGTTTGAGCGTTACTTCGTACAGCTTGGGAATTTTTCTGCTCGGCGAAGTCAGGTTGTGGTTCAGTTTGCCGTCGTTGGTAATCAGCAATACGCCGGTCGTATCCGCATCCAGCCTGCCGACCGCCTGCATATCGATGTTCCGCATATGGTCGGGGAACAGGCTGAATACGCTGCGGTAGTGTTTCGGTTTGTGCGAAGTTTCGTAATCTTCAGGCTTGTTGAGCAGGATGTAGAAATAGGGTTCGGGAACGACGGTTACTGCTTCCCCGTCAATATCCAACGTTTCGACGGATGAGGAATCGATGTCTGCATCGGTGTCGTCCATGCAGGTTCCGTTGATGGAGACGTAGCCGCCCCTAATCAGCCATTGGCATTGTTTGCGGCTTCCTATGCCTTGATATTGCAGGTATTTGATGAGTTTCATGATGGTATGGGAAATGTGGGATGAAAAAGACAGGACTGAGAAAGTCCTGTCATGTGCCGTATCCGAATCAGCTTCCAATCAGTTTGACCCTCTGTCCCGGATTGATGGTGTTCAGGTTGGGATTGAGCCGGCGGATGTCGTCGATATGGATATTGAAGCGCGCGGCGATACTTTTGAAGGTGTCGCCTTTGCGCGCGGTGTAGGATACTTTTTCAATACGGGTTTGGGCGGGGGCTGCCTGCGCCAGGCGGAGTACCTGTCCTTTTTGGATGGTGTTGCCTTTGATGTTGTTGGCGACAATCAGGTCGGCTACGCTGACGTTGTAGCGTTTGGCAATGTTGAACAGGGTGTCGCCTTCTACAACACGGTGGATTCCGGTGCGGGCGGCGGGGTCTGTTCCGCTGTCGGCGGCTTTGGCTACGCGCGTTTCCAAACGGACGCGGCGTTTGCCGTCGGCGGCAACGGTATGTTGAGGAGATGCGGAAATTTTGTGTTCGGCAACTGTGTCAGGTGTGCCGATGACGGCAGAGATGGTTTCTTCAGCCTGACGGCGCAGGTTGTTTCGGGCAACAAGCTGCATGAGTTCGTCTGCCGCCTGCATGTCGTTTTGGGGGACGATCTGCGCGAGTGTTGCGGTTTGGGCTTCAGACGGCATGGCGGTCTGTTTTTCGGTTTGAGGTTGCGCTGCGGCTGTCGCAAGGGCAGGTTCGGCAATGCGGACAAGGGGATCGGGTTCCGTACGGACGGTTTTCTGCGGCAAAGGTGCGACGGTAATGTCTGCTGTCTGTGCGGCGGCGGGTCGGATTCGGGCAATGCCGACGTTCACCGTGCCTGCCGACATATTGGAACGGTAGGTGTCGGGCGTATTGTCGATGTCGATGGAAACGACGGATTCCGATGCCGTCTGAAGGGTCTTGCCGTTCTTGGCGACAAGGATGCTGCGTCCTGCGTTGACAAGGTTGCCGTTCAGGTTGTTGAGGCGTTTGATGTCGGCAACGCTCATACCGGTTGCCGTCGAGATGTCGGACAGGCTGGTTTTGGCGGCAGGCGTATAGACTTCCCATGAAAACAGGCTGTCGGGCGCGGCGTTGAGGTAGTTGCTTTGGAAGGTTTGGACGGACGCGGCAGGAAGCAGCAGTTTGCGTTTGTTTTTGGGGATGAACGCGGGGACGTTGAATGCCGGATTCAGGGCGAGCAGCTCGCTTTGCGTAATGCCGGCGAGCCGGGCGATGGCTTCGTTGTCGAGCGGACGATCCGGTTCGACTGCCTGAAAATAGGGTTTGTTGTCTATGTCGCTGATATTCATGCCGAAAGATTGGGGGGCGGCAATGATGTTGCGCACGGCGAGCAGCTTGGGGACATAGTTGCGCGTTTCGTTGGGCATACGCAGATTTTCGTAGGTCGGTTCGAGACCCTGTGCGCGGGCGCGGTTGATGGCGCGTCCGACGTTGCCTTCACCCCAGTTGTAGGCGGCAAAGGCGAGCGGCCAGTCGCCGAACAGTCCATAGAGGTATTGCAGATAGTTGAGTGCGGCATCGGTGGCGGCGTAAACGTCGTGCCTGCCGTCGTAAACCGGTGTTTTTTCCAAGCCGTAATGCCTGCCGGTAGCGGGCATAAACTGCCATAATCCCGATGCGCCGACGTGTGATTTGGCTTTGGTGACGAACGCGCTTTCGATGAAGGGAAGCAGGGCGGCTTCGGCGGGCATATTGCGTTTTTTGACTTCGTTGGCAATATGGTACATATAGGGTCGGCTCCGGTTGACGACCCTGTCGAAATAGCTGCGGCTTGCGATGAATTTGCTTTCGTGGCGGCGTACCAGTTCGGGATTGACTTCGCCCATCTGGAAGCCTTGGCGCAGCTCGCCCCACAGGCTGCCGGATTGGAAATATTGTTTTGTCGGTGGCAGGTCGAGTATTGAAGAGTTTAAGCGCATAATCGCCAAACCGATTGGGTGTGAAGAGGTGTTTTGAGCGTACAGTGGGCCGGAACAGACGGAGAGGCCCGAGGCAGTCAGGACGATGGTTTTGAGTTTGGACATGATTTATATCGGCGGAATAAACATATTCTATCGTCCGATGGTACTGTTTGACTGAAAAAGCGTCAAGTTTTACAGGAACTTTATGCGGATTCGGAAATGGGCGGCCGATGTGTTTTTTGACAGAAACTCTGTTTGGAATAGAATATTGACAGGCAATCTGTTTGAAACGGACGCAATATGGATGCATGGTTTGAAGATACGGCGATGGGGCGGTATGTTGCAAAATTGGAACAGGACTTCTTCGGGCGGTATCTGGATTCATACCGTTTTTCGGGAATGTGTGCGGTTCAGGTGGGCGGCAGGTGGTTGAGGCTGTCTGAAGATATTGTCTGCGTACCGCGTGATATGTCGATGTCGGCGGAGAATATGGCTTTGGCGGATGTTTCTGCGGATATGCTGCTTTTTCCGCACACGCTTGAAGGCGGTGTTCCTTCGCAAATCCTGTCGGAAGCGCACCGGATATTGAAACCGTCCGGGCGTGTGATGCTGACGTGTTTCAATCCGTATTCGCTCTGGGGATTCGGCCGTTGGTTTGACGGCGAACGTCTGCCGGAAAAACGCTTCTGCCTGACGCTTCGCGGGCTGAAAAGACAGATTGCCGATGCCGGTTTTGATATTGAACTTGGGAAATTTATGGTGTATCTGCCGCCGGTTTCGTCGCCCGGGCAAATACGTTTTTGGCGGTTTATGGAAAAGGCGGGCGACCGCTGGTGGCCGCAATGTGCCGCAATGTACGGCTTGGTTTTGGTCAAAAGGGCGGCGGGGGTAACGCCCCTGCCCGCGTGGGACGGGTATTTGGGCGGAAAAGCCCTTGCGGCGGGTGCGGCAAGGGTTGCGGATTAGGCGGGTTTTGTTTCAGACGGCATTTGCCGAAGAAAGTGTCGGGAGGGATTATGCCGGAATTGCCGGAAGTGGAAACGACGTTGCGCGGCATCGCGCCGCATATTGAAGGAAAAACGGTGGAAGCCGTGATATTGCGCCAGCCGAAGTTGCGTTGGCAGATTAATCCCGATTTGGGGGAGATTTTGTCCGGCCGGCAGGTTTTGTCCTGCGGCAGGCGGGCGAAGTATCTGATTGTCCGTTTCCAAACGGGGATTTTGCTGATTCACTTGGGGATGTCGGGCAGCTTGCGGATTTTTACGCCGTCGGACGGACGTATCGGCAGGCCGGACAGACACGATCACGTCGATATTGTGTTTTCAGACGGCACGGTCATGCGTTACCGCGATCCGCGAAAGTTCGGTGCGATACTTTGGTATGAAGGAATTGAAGAACATCATCCGCTGCTGGAAAAGCTGGGGCCGGAGCCTTTGTCGGAGGCATTTTGTGCGGATTATCTGTATGCGAGGCTGAAGGCGCAGAAACGCGCGGTCAAACTTGCCCTGATGGACAATGCGGTCGTGGTCGGCGTGGGCAATATTTATGCCAACGAGAGCCTGTTCAGAGCGGGCATTTCGCCCCGCCGTCCTGCCAACCGCCTGAAAAAGAAAGAGTGTGCGCTTTTGGTTGAAACCGTCAAAGCGGTGTTGCAGCGCGCCATTGAAACGGGCGGCAGCACCTTGAGGGATTTTGTGGACAGCGACGGCAAAAGCGGCTACTTCCAACAGGAATATACGGTGTACGGGCGGCACAATCAACCGTGCCCCCGGTGCGGCGGTTTGATTGTGAAAGAAACTTTGGGGCAGCGCGGCACGTTTTACTGCCCGAACTGTCAGAAATAGGGCGGAACACGGTTTCAGACGGCATTTTATCGGTATGCCGTCCGAACGTTTCAACAACAAACACCGATTATCGGGAAAGAATTGCTCATGTCTTCAAATAAAGCTTCAATTTTTACACGCCTGCATCGGTTGTGCCGTTTGGCGGTCTGGCTGTTTAAAACAGGGAAAAACCTGCGCGGTATTGACGGCGGCTGCCCCGAGTCGCGCAATCGTGCGGTAATCGAGTTGGGCCGGGGGGCTTTGGCGGCTTTGGATATCGGATTGGAGGTGGGCGGGCACGCACCCGAACATCCGAACGGTGTCTTGGTAGCTGCCAACCACGTGTCCTGGCTGGATATTTTCGCGATGAGCGCGGTTTATCCGAGCAGCTTTATCGCCAAGCAGGAAATCAAAAGCTGGCCGGTACTGGGCAAGATGGGGCAGAACGCGGGAACGGTGTTCATCAACCGCAATTCGCGGCGCGACATCGAACCGATTAACCGCGCCGTCTTCGAAACCTTGCAACGCGGTCAAAACGTCAGTTTTTTCCCCGAAGCGCGGACTTCTTCGGGCTTGGGGCTTCTGCCGTTCAAAGCCGCGCTGTTCCAATCCGCCATCGATGCGGGGGCAAAGGTTTTGGCGGTCGCGCTGCGTTATTATGACGAAACGGGAAAAAGGACGGCTCGTCCCTCATATGCCGATGTCGGTTTGCCAACCTGTCTGTGGCGCATTGTGTCTATGAAAAAATTAACGATAAAAGTCGATTTCGTTTGCGTGGCGGATGCGGCGGAAAGCGAAGACCGTTATGCTTTAAAAGATAAAATCGAAGAAAGCATCCGTGCCGTTGTCGCCGGCGATGTGGACGTTGCCGTCTGAAACTGGTTGTCAGAATGTGGCAGTATGATTCGCTTTTGCGGATGTATAGTGGATTAACAAAAACCAGTACGGCGTTGCCTCGCCTTAGCTCAAAGAGAACGATTCTCTAAGGTGCTGAAGCACCAAGTGAATCGGTTCCGTACTATCTGTACTGTCTGCGGCTTCGTCGCCTTGTCCTGATTTTTGTTAATCCACTATATTAAGGCTGCAGCAACGGGAGTACCTCAAACGAAATGCCGTAAGGATAGTTTGTTGTATCTATGGAAAATGCCGTCTGAACCTGTGTTCAGACGGCATATTTTATATGGGATTAACGGCGGAACCTGCCGCCGTCGAAATCATCGAAAGCCTCATAAGCCGCCCGGCATTGGGTTTTCTGTTCCTTATAAGGCAGGGAGCGGAATGCTTTGCGCGCCTTTTTGTTTTCGCGCAATTCCTGCACGTTGTCTTGCAATCGGTACCACGCGGCACGGCGTTCCAAATATTTCCTGCATTCGGGGTGCAACATCTGCTTGTTTGCCTTGCGGATATGTTTGGTATGGCGGTGGGCGGATTCTGACGTACCGGCAGCGGCAGTTGTCGATACCAGTCCCAATATTGCAGACAACAGTATGGCAAGCATCTTTTTGACAGACATGACGATCCTTTCAGTTTGTAATTCTTTCCAGTATAGGATGGAAGGATGGAACGGGCAAACTGTCGGCAGTTTCAGACTCGTTCACCCGGCAAAACTTGCCGTTTGATATACAGATTCAAATAACACATTAATCTCAATAATAAATTCCAATCGGTAAGAAAATGGAATTTGTCGGCGGCGGCGCGGCAAAATCATACTTTGCAAAATTTAACAATTTACAAGGGCAGAAAACCGGAAGCTTTCCTTTTCCGTCGGAAAATCCTTATTTCATCGCCTTGTAGCAGGAGCCGGTCAAAAGGCAAAAAATTTACCCGTTTTTTATCGGTAAAGAATTATCAGATAAAACAAATATTATAGGAAAAATACGACAGGCGGGTTTTATCGCGCATTGCCTGAAACTGAAAAATGCAACCGTTGTCAAGACTGGAGAAAATGCCAAAAATCCACTATATTGTCTGCCTTAATTTATTTGAAAAGACCGTGTCTTGAATATCAAGAGTGGAAGAGGAAGCGATGAATACACCGACTGATTTGAAAGTAACCAAACGAGACGGGAGATTGGAAACCATTGATTTGGATAAGATTCACCGTGTCGTTACTTGGGCGGCGGAAGGGTTGGAAAATGTTTCCGTGTCGCAGGTCGAGTTGAAATCGCACATCCAGTTCTACAACGGCATCCGCACCGACGACATCCACGAAACCATCATCAAAGCCGCTGCCGATTTAATTTCGGAAGATACCCCGGACTACCAATACCTTGCCGCGCGCCTGGCGATTTTCCATCTTCGTAAAATAGCCTATGGCGAATACGAGCCGCCGCACCTTTACGACCACGTTAAAAAGCTCACCGATGCCGGAAAATACGATAGGCATATCCTTGAGGATTACAGCCGCGAAGAATTTGACGAGCTGAACGCCTATATCGACCACGAACGCGATATGTCCTTTTCCTATGCCGCCGTCAAACAGCTCGAAGGCAAATATTTGGTACAGAACCGCGTTACCCGCCAGATTTACGAAACGCCGCAGTTCTTATATGTTTTGGTGGCGATGTGCCTTTTCAGCAAATACCCGAAAGAGGCACGCCTGGGTTACGTCAAACGTTTTTACGATGCCGTTTCCACATTTAAAGTATCGCTGCCCACGCCGATTATGAGCGGCGTGCGTACGCCTACGCGCCAGTTCTCAAGCTGTGTGCTGATTGAATGCGACGACAGCCTGGATTCCATCAACGCCACTACCAGCGCGATTGTGAAATACGTTTCCCAACGCGCGGGCATCGGCATCAATGCCGGACGTATCCGCGGTTTGGACAGCGAAATCCGGGGCGGCGAAGCGCGGCATACCGGCTGCATTCCGTTTTTCAAAATGTTTCAGGCGGCAGTCAAATCCTGTTCGCAGGGCGGCGTGCGCGGCGGCGCGGCAACCTTGTTCTACCCCTTGTGGCACATCGAAGCCGAAAGCCTACTGGTGTTGAAAAACAACCGGGGTGTGGAAGACAACCGTATCCGCCAGTTGGACTACGGCGTGCAAATCAACCGCCTGCTCTATACCCGCCTGATTAAGGGAGGCAATATTACGCTGTTTTCGCCCAACGAGGTTCCGGGGTTGTACGAAGCGTTTTTTGCCGACCAAGACGAATTTGAGCAGCTTTATACGAAATACGAGCAAGATCCGAATATACGCAAGCGCATTGTTCCGGCTGCCGACCTGTTTTCCACGCTGATGCAGGAGCGTGCCGGAACCGGGCGCATCTACATCCAAAACGTCGACCACTGCAATACGCACAGCCCGTTCGATCCGCGCATCGCCCCCGTGCACCAGTCCAACCTGTGTATGGAAATCGCGCTGCCGACCAAACCTCTGGACAACATCAACGACCCTGACGGCGAAATCGCCCTGTGTACCCTGTCCGCCTTCAACTTGGGCGCATTGAACAGCTTGGACGAACTGGAAGGGCTTGCCGACTTGACCGTGCGCGCACTCGATGCACTTTTAGATTATCAGGGGTATCCGGTAGAAGCCGCGCGTACCTCTACTATGGGCCGCCGTTCGCTCGGTATCGGCGTGATCAACTATGCATATTATTTGGCGAAAAACGGTGTCCGCTACAGCGACGGCTCCGCGCTCGGCCTGACCCACCGTACCTTTGAAGCCATGCAGTATTACCTGCTCAAAGCATCGGTAAACCTTGCCAAAGAATACGGCGCGTGTCCGCTCTTCAACCAAACCGTTTATTCGCAAGGCAAACTGCCCATCGACACTTACAAAAAAGATTTGGATGCCGTCTGCGGCGAGCCTTTGCATTACGACTGGGAAAGCCTGCGTGCCGACATCGTCAAATACGGCCTGCGCAACTCTACTCTGACCGCGCTCATGCCGTCTGAAACCAGTTCGCAAATCGCCAACGCCACCAACGGTATCGAGCCGCCACGCGGCTTGGTAACGGTCAAAGCGTCGAAAGACGGCATCCTGAAGCAAGTCGTGCCGGAGTTTGAAACCCTGAAAGATGCCTACGAAACCCTGTGGCAGCTTCCCGGTAACGAAGGCTACCTGAAACTTGTCGGCGTGATGCAAAAATTCGTCGATCAGGCAATTTCCGCCAATACTGCCTACGACCCGGGCAAATTCGAGGGCAACAAAGTTTCTATGAAACAAATGCTCAAAGACCTGCTGACCGCTTACAAATACGGCGTTAAAACCCTGTACTACCACAACACCCGCGACGGCGCGGACGATACGCAAGCCGATATTCAAGATGACGGCTGCGCTGGTGGGGCTTGTAAGATTTGATAAGGGGAATTTCAGACGACCTCACGAGGTCGTCTGAAATAATAAATAACATAGGGGGAAAACAAATTGAAGAATATACCTGAACAATCTATTGTCGCTCTTTTTATAGATGCAGATAACGCACCTTTTGGGAAAATTGATTTTATTCTTAATGAGCTTGCAAATTATGGTTCAGTAATGATAAGA